>CALBSF010000108.1 GCA_937927795.1 uncultured Rickettsiales bacterium | reverse complement strand
TGAGAAGATAGATTGTAAAATAGAAATAAAACTTAAAGCGGGAGTGGATGAATATGGATGGAGATACGTAGAAATTGATACAAGAGACATTAATAAAAAACTTAATTTACCATGTTCTGAGTTTATAACCTCTAGTGGTTATAAATGATCTCTAGTGGTTGGTTATATTCCTATACTCACCTCATCTAATACTTGGACACGAATTTTAACTTTCGTGTTCAATGTCAAATTTAACCGATTCAATAAAACAACTTTACGATTCTGGCCTGTCAGAACAGGAAGCTCTTCTTGCTCAAGGTAACTTGCTGGAATTTTTTAAAGTGTTGGAAAAGGTTGAGCTGAGATTGATGCGCGAAAGATGTGATCAAAGTAATGAAGCGCAAAACAATGAAAATCTCAGAAGTTCAAATCGAACTAATAAAACCAAATAATGGACTGATTGGCTTTGCCAGTCTGGTAATTGATGACAATTTTTACCTCTCAAGCATAGCGATTCACAAGAAGCTGAATACAGAGGGCTATCGCTTGACCTATCCAAACAAAGGGCATTTCACAATTTTTCATCCGATAAATAAGCAGACCAGCGCCCAAGTTGAATCTGCCATTTTTGAGAAGCTGAAAGATGTAATGAAGAAGGTAGGTCAGGATGTTCAAATATTATAATCCACAACTCATTCATTCCAAACGCTCTTATACCGTTGAGAAGCTCTGCAATATCTATAAAGACAAAAAGCTTCACGCTCAAACCATAAGAGGCTGGGTTAATTCCGGTGAATTGGAAACCATCTCAAAAAAGCCAATCGTTATTTATGGCGCAATTGCCAAATCTTTTTTGGAAAAAAGGAATAAAGCTCATAAGAAAACTTTGGGTTTTGAGCAAATCAAATGTGTTGGCTGCAAACAAATTTCATTCCCAAAAAACAAAGAAATCACTCTTTATCAAAACAAAAACGGTATCTGGAAAGCTGTTGGTTTTTGTCAGTTTTGCGACAATGAAATTTTGAAGTTTTACAAGAAAGATGATCGCCAGAAATTAGAAGAAACTTTCATCATTAAGCAGCCCGAGTTGGTGACATTATGCAATAAATCAGATACCGCCTCCAAGACTCACTTAAATGAACAGGAAAAAGCAGTTTCAAGTGAGCCCTGTCAAGATGAACAACAGAACTCCACCGATACCGCCTCCAAGACTAACATTGGAGAACAATTAACCCTTTTTAACTTTTAACCTTTTTTCTTCTTCTTTATGACTCAAAAAACACACAATCCAAAAAATGAATTAATCAAAACCAAGTTTCTCGAAATGCTCGAAAATGCAAAAGGTCGAGATTTGAAAACCGTTAATAATTATGCCAACGCAATTTATGAATTTGAGATTTCCAACGGTTTTAAGGATTTCAAAAAATTTGAAGTAAAACAGGCAATCGAATTTAAAGAATCTCTCTCACAAAAGAAAAACCAGCGCACCGGCGACAGCATTTCAAAATCTTACCTTCAGCACTATGTTTCTCATGTGAAGGATTTCTTTGAATGGCTATCAAAGCAAAGAGCTTATGAAAGATTTATCACCCATGATGATGCGCAATATTTCACTTTAAGCCGTAATGATCGTAATCGTGCAAGGGCAACGAACTTTCAGGAAAGCCACACTGTTGAAGAAATAATTTCTACTATTCGATTGATGCCAAGTACTAATGAAATTGAGATGAGAAACAAAGCTATGATCAGTTTGGCTTTCTTAACTACTCCAAGAATCAGCGCACTTCAAACAGCAAGAGTTGGTTGTATAAAATATTTCAGAGATGAGGACGCTTGGGCATTTATGCAAAATCCGAATATGGTGAATACCAAGACTGCGAGCAACATAACCGCATTTTTTATCGGTCACCTTCAGGATATTTACGGCAATGTTTTAAATTGGGTTGAGCATCTGAAGGCAAAAGAGTTTACCGAAAAGTGCCCGCTATTTCCAAAGATCATATCACCTTTTAACAGCGACGGTTTGCCAACCATGATTTTGGAAAAGCAATTCATCAAGTCTCAAACCAGCATCCGCGACATCTTCAAAAAAGCTTTTAACGATAATAAATTACCATACCGAAAACCGCATACTTTCAGACATGCAATTACCCGCAAGATGATGAAAAGCGAAAAATCTCCACTCCTGATTTCAGCATTGGCTCAGAATATGGGGCATAAGGATGTAGGGGTTATTATCGCAAGTTACGGTACTCGACCAGAACATGAGAGGGCTGGAATTTTGAAGAGCTTTGAGTTAGAATAAAATTTCCTAAAACCAAAAATGTAATGAATCTTTATGGAAACTTTTTTTGAAAATTATCAGAGTACTTTTTCCGCGTTAGGTGCAATTGGAACCTTACTGGCTGTTATTGTTTCTCTTTGGTTAGCTCTCAGACAAAACAAACCAAAGATAAAAGTTTTTATACAAAAAGCAGTACATATACCAGAGCTTCGTGATAATAGGCTCAGTAGTTTTCACCAAAAAGCTAGGTTGATAAAAGATAGCGAAAGTTTTGCTGAAAATGATTTTTATGAGAGATGCAAAAAGGAGGGGTATAAAGAGTATCTGATAGCAACTATTACAAATACTGGGCAAGTTCCAGTAAAATTATTTTCACATTCTTTCTCTTTTTCATCATGGCAGTTTGTATGTGAGAAACGGTTTTTTATTCGTAAATATCGGCAATTACATAATGTAGAGGAGCTTCAAAAGTATCCTTGTGTGATAGAAGTTGCAGAAACAAAGCATGTAATTTTGGAAGATTTAAACGCGTTTAGAGAATTTCTAAAGGATTTGAAGTCGAGATATTTTTGGTCTTTTAGCGTTTCAAATGGTTGGAGTGACTTTAAACCAAAAATTTCCAATCCACTTTCAAAAGAAATAAAAAAACATTTCGGAGATAAAAAATGAAAGCCGTAATCTTCGCACGCGTATCATCAAAAGACCAAGAAGATGGTCATTCGCTAGATGCTCAAATTCAAAGCTGTTTTGAATATGCGATTAAGAAAGAATTTAAAGTGCTTGAGCAGTTTCGGGTGGTTGAAAGTTCAACGGTAAATGGTAGACCTGAATTTTCTAAGATGGTTGATTTTGTTAGAAAGCAGCAAGGGAAGATTGCGGTTTTGTGCTACTGTGTTGACAGGCTGCAAAGAGATTTTGATGAGCAATATCTTGACCTGCAAAAGCTGATAAAGCTCGGCAAGCTGGAAATTCATTTTATCAAAAATGAATTCGTCGAGCATAAAGATATGGACAGCTCGGCGAAGTTTAGAAAAAATCTCGATGTGTTGTTGGCTAATGACTACCGCAATAAAATTTCTGACAATGTTAAAAGAAGTAATCGCAAAAAACTGGAAGAAGGAACGATTTTAGGCGACTCGCCAATTGGTTATCTCAACACGAAACGAGTAGATAAAAAGAAAGAAAAAGTTGAGGTTTGCATTGATCCTGAGCGCGGTCACTTAATCAAAAAGATGTTTGAAGAATACGCCACTGGCTTGTACTCAATGGAAGATTTGCGTTTGATGGCTAATAAAAATGGCTTGAGAAGTAAGAGAGGTTATGAGCTTTCTAAAAGTCACATTGAGGGTATTTTGGGGAATCCGTTTTACTACGGCTATATGTTGTATAACGGCATTTTGTATAAACACATTCACCCAACACTAATTTCCAAAGATTTATTTGATGAATGCCAAGAAGTGAGAAGCGGCAGAAGAAAAACAAAATCTAAAAGAACGCAAAAACCATTCGTTTTGAAGGGATTGCTAAAGTGTCAGCATTGCGGTTGTAGTTATAGTCCTGAACTCAAGAAAGGCAGGTATGTCTATATGCGACCAACCAAAAGCAAAGGCGAATGCTCTTATTGTTATCACCTGAACGAAAACGCAATTTTGTCACAGATAGAAGATGTTTTGAAAGGAATGAAAATTCCTCAACACATCTTGAATGATGTAGCCGATGAATTGAAGAAAAGCTCTGACAAAGAACATCAACACCAAGTTTCTGAAGGCAAAAGATTGCAGCAGCAATATCAAACCCTTCAAACCAGAATTAAACGAGCCAGAGAGTTATATTTAGATGCCAGTATAGCGAAGGAAGAATTTGATGAAATGATGACGGGTCTGCAAGTTGAAAGGCAAAATGTAGAAGCCCGATTACAACGACTTTCGAACGCTGACAATAGCTTCAACAAAAATGTCATGACCATATTTGAATTGGCTTCAAAGGCACATGACCTTTTCAAAAGTTCGGAACTGGAAGAAAAAAGAAGAATTATCGCATTAGTATTTCCGAACTTGGAAATGAACTCTGCAAAGCTAGTGTTTAAGCTGCGTAAGCCCTTTGATATGTTCTTAAATTTGACGGATCGTCAAGAATGGCTCCTTGGGAGGGATTCGAACCCCCGACCAAGTGATTAACAGTCACTTGCTCTACCACTGAGCTACCAAGGAATATAAGCTCTTTTATAAAAAGAGGGCGACAAATATAGCGTTATTTTTTAGGAAATCAAATGGAATTTTTCTGCTTTGAGTAAGTTTTTGTCTTGATGTAGCTAGATAGTGCGATGTAGGGACGTGATGCACCTTGTTTCTACTTGGGTTTAAACCAAAAAAAATGGGTGACATTTTTCAATACCACCCATTTTGTAAAAATCATTTTTACCTTAAAACTATCTTCTATCACCAAAGAAGCGAAGCATCATGATGAATAGATTGATGAAGTCCATATAAAGGTTTAGTGCCCCTAAAACAGCCATTTTACCAGTTGCTTGGCTATCACCAGAAAATTGGTAATAGTTTTGTTTGATTCTTTGAGTGTCATAAGCTGTTAGGCCGATGAAAATCATAACTCCAATCAATGATAGAGCGAAATCTAAAGCTGAGCTTTTTAGGAAAATATTAACCAATGAAGCTATGATTAATCCAATCAAGCCCATCATTAAAAATGAACCAAGGCCAGATAAATCTTTTTTAGTTGTGTAACCATAAAGACTCATTGCGCCAAAGGTTGAAGCAGTAATGAAGAACACTCTAGCTATGCTGGTTGAAGTGTAAGCAACAAAAATAGTTGATAATGAAACACCCATTAAAGCCGCATAAATCCATAAATAAACTTTTGCGGTATCGGCAGAAATTGAGTTTAATTTGTAACTAAAAAACAATACAAAGCCAAGAGGCGCAAGCATTACAAGCCAAGCAAGTGGAGTTCCAAAAATTGCTCCCATAATTGCAGGAGAGCTTGAAACTGCATAGGCAACAAAGCCAGAGATCACCAGGGCAATTGCCATAAAATTATAAACTTTCACCATATAGGCTCTAAGTGAAGCATCATAGCTCGTGTTTGACGCGGCAGAGGCGAAAGAAACAGCGCGATTATTAAAATTTGACATTAGAAGTCTCCAATTGTTAAAAAAATATTTTCAATTACTATTTAAGTTCATATATAGTAATTAATTAAAAATATAAGAGCTAGTAAAATTTTTTCAAGTATGAATAGTCCTAATCAAGTTAAAAAAATTATCACTTTAGTTGGTTTAATGGGCGCTGGAAAAACAACGCTGGGCAATAAGCTTGCTAGCAGACTTGGCTATTATTTTATTGATTGCGATCAAGAAATCGAAGATAGGCAACAAGTTAGTATTAGTGAGATT
The DNA here is from genome assembly GCA_937927795.1 of uncultured Rickettsiales bacterium. Classification (GTDB taxonomy): domain Bacteria; phylum Pseudomonadota; class Alphaproteobacteria; order Rickettsiales; family UBA1997; genus UBA2645. Next base: position 763 of record CALBSF010000108.1, on the reverse strand, counting down.
TTTAGTAAAAAAGGTGAAAAATATTTTAGGCAAATTGAAAAAGAAATAATTGAAGAAATTATTTTGCGAGATGAAAATACGGTTATTTCTTTAGGTGGCGGTGCTTTCATAAATGATGAAATTAGGGCGCTAGTTAAAGAAAAATCACTGGTAATTTGGCTTTTTGCTTCAATTGAAGAAACCTTGCGCAGAGTAGGTGGCAAAACCAGCAGGCCATTATTAAATCACGGAGACAAAAGAAAAGTTTTGGAAGATTTAACTAAAAAACGTTATCCAATTTACATGCAAGCTGATTTAAAATTTGAAACAACTAGTGAAAATCACGAATCGCTAATCAATAAAATTATCAAAAAAATTAATCATGAATAAAGTTACGTTAGATTTAAAAGACAGAAGTTATGATATTTTAATTGGTAAAAATTCTCTTGATTTTTTAGCAAATTTTTTAGCAGAAAAAAAATATAGTAAAATTTTTGTTATCACTGATGAAAATGTTGCAAAGCTACATTTTTCAAGGCTTGATGGCGTTATTTCAAATTATGAAAAAATTATTGTAAGTGCTGGCGAGCAAACAAAATCATTTATTTTTTTAGAAAAAATTTGTGAAGAAATTTTAAGTAAAAATATTGATAGAAAATCTTTGATTATTGCTTTTGGTGGCGGAGTCATTGGTGATTTATCTGGTTTTATTGCCTCAATTTTACTTCGTGGAATTGATTTTATTCAAATTCCAACCACGCTTTTAGCAATGGTTAGATCGGAA
>CALBSF010000107.1 GCA_937927795.1 uncultured Rickettsiales bacterium | reverse complement strand
TCAGACAAAGTTAAGAAATCTCCAATCGCAAAAGTGCAGGAAGTTTTTCCTGAGAAATTTGTTTTAAAAGATCTCTCTTCTAATCAGCAAGAAATAACTGATGGAATTTTAGAATATACCGCCAGCGGCTACTCTATCAATCTATTGGACGGCGTTACGGGCTCTGGCAAAACGGAAATTTATTTTGCAATTATTGCCAAAATTTTAAGTGAAAATCCTGATTCACAAATTTTAATTTTACTTCCAGAAATTGCTTTAACCAGTCAATTACTGATGCGATTTGAAGAACAATTTAAATTTAAAGCGGGTCTTTGGCATTCAAAAATTTCCAAAAAAGAAAAAAGAGAAATTTTTTATGGCATAGTTAGTGGATCAATAAAACTCTTAATTGGAGCGCGCTCAGCCCTTCTTCTTCCTTTTAAAAATTTAAAATTAATTATAGTTGACGAAGAACATGATTCTTCTTTTAAGCAAGAAGATGTTTTTAATTTTCATGCCCGCGACATGGCAATTGTAAAAGCAAAATTAGAAAATTTTCCTGTCATTTTATCTTCCGCCACACCGTCAATTGAGACCTACAACAACGCTATTTTGGGCAAATATAATCATTTTATTTTGCAGCAAAAATTTGGTCAAAAAAATGAAATTGAATTGATTGATTTAAGGCAAGAAAAATGTGAAACAGGAGATTTTTTATCTAGCAAATTACGCCAAGAAATTACTAAAAAATTAGCAGAAAATAAACAAACTTTACTTTTTTTAAATCGCCGTGGATACGCACCAGTAACGCTTTGCAAAGCTTGCGGCAAAAAATATGAATGCCTAAATTGTGATTTTCATTTGGTATTACATAAAGCAAAAAAACAATTAACTTGTCATCACTGCGGACACCACGAAAAGTTAGAAAAAACTTGTAAATTTTGCCATGAAGAAAATTCTTTAATCGGCCTTGGCGCGGGCGTTGAAAAGGTTAAAGAAGAGGTAGAAATTTTATTTCCAGACGCTCGAATCGCTTTAATTACCAGTGATAATGTTGATAGTTTTTTAGAAGCTGAAAAAGTTGTAAAACAAATTTTAAATCACGAAATCGATATAATTATCGGAACTCAAATGATCGTAAAAGGCTATGATTTTCCTGAGCTTGAGCTGGTTGGAATAATTGATGCTGATGCCATGCTTTATTCTTCAGAATTAAAAGCGCTAGAAAAATCTTATCAAATTTTAACTCAAGTAATTGGGCGCGCTGGTCGAAGAAAAAACGCTGGAAAGGTAATGATTCAAACTTACAATCCAGAAAATTTGATTTTTGAAAAAATCATCAAAGGCACCAAAAAAGATTTTTATGAATTTGAATTAAGAAATCGAAAAAACGCTGACTTCCCGCCATTTTCTAGGTTCGCTAAATTTGAAATAAGTTGTTTTGTAGAAAGTGAAGCTAAAAATTTTGCTAAAAAATTAATCCAAAATTTCCCAATTAACGACGAAATAGAAGCCTTTGGCCCAGCAAGCGCGCCAATTCAAAGACTAAAAAACCGCCATCATTTTTTGGTTCACTTAAAAACCGCAAAAAAACTAAATTTACAAAAATTAATTTTGGATGTTCTTAAAAGACTAGAAATTCCTAAATCGATTAGACTTAGGATTGATATTGATCCGCTGTGACTATTTAAAATTACCTCTTAAACAACTCAACATGAGAGCCTGTTCTGTAAAGAACAAGATTATTTCCGTCAACCTCATAAATCAAAAGCCAATCTGGCACTATATGACAGTCTCTTTTGCCTTTGTAATTTCCTATTAGCGCATGATCCTTATATCTTGTCTCTAGAATAGACTTAGATTGAAGTTTGAGGATTATCTCTTTTAATAACTCAAGATCTTTATTTTGTTTAGATATTTTTTTGAAATCTTTTTTAAAAGAAGAGGTGTAAATTATTTTTAACATATTATCAGCTATTAATATCTTTCCAAAAATCATTAAAATTATTATGTTTTGTAAGGTTAATATTATGCTGATAATCGTTAAATGACTTAATGGTTTCTTTGCTTGGCTCTAAGCCAATAGTTCTATCTATGACCAAATCTTTTATGGTCATATTACATAAAGCCGCCAAGATTTTTAGCTTCTTTTTTTGATCCTGCGAAAGCTCAATTGTCAATCTTACTAAATGGTTTTTCATATATTTTTTAGCATAACTCAATAACTTGAGATTATCTTAATGATTTTAGTTAAATTGTCAATATTGTATATATTGACAATTTTGATAGAATTTTTTTTCTAAATGACTTGCTATTTCTCCAACAAAACATAGATTAAAAGATTGTTCAACATTTTAAAAATTAAATGAAAAACTTTCTACTTCTACTCGCCCTTGCTTGCTGCTGGGGGCCTTCGTTTTTATTCATGAAAATTGCGGTTGAATATATTCCGCCAATTTCAATTGCGGCCTTTAGGGTTGTAATTGCTGGAGTTTTGCTTTATTTGGTTTTAAAGGTTAAAGGCGTTTCTTTGCCGAAAAACAAAAAGGCCTTGAAGGATTTTGCATTTATGGGCTTTTTTGCCTGCGCTTTTCCATTTAGCATGTTTGTAATTGGCGAGCAATATATTGACAGCTCTCTTGCTTCAATTTTAAACGGAACCACACCTTTATTTACTCTGCTTATCGCTCATTTTGCTATTCAAAACGATCGCCTAACCAAACCAAAATTAATCGGATCGCTCATAGGATTTTCTGGATTATTTGTTTTAGTTGCGCCCAAACTAGTTGAAGCAACTGCAACCGCTTTTGGTGTATTGGTTATCTTGCTAGCCGCTGCATCTTATGGTATCAGCCTTGTTTATGCAAAAAAGAATATACATAATTACAAACCACTTGTAGTTCCAACTGCACAACTTTTATTTGCTTCATTATTTTTGCTTCCAATTGCTTTTATCTTTGAAAATCCAGCCGCAACCACCAATGCCTCTATTGGTGCGATTGCTTCAGTTGTTGCCTTAGCAGTTATTGGAACATCTCTTGCTTTTATTTTTTATTTTAAATTAATTGCAACCACCAGCGCCACTTATACATCTTCAGTTACCTACATTGTGCCAATTTTTGGTATGATTTTAGGAACCATAGTTTTAGATGAAAAACTATTTTGGAATCACTATTTGGGATCGGCAATTATTCTGCTTGGAATTATGATAGTTAATGGTGTAATCAATAAAAAGATGTTAAAACAATTTATTTAAATAGCTCTGCGATAAGAAAGCGCTTCCAGCAAATGATTTTGATTAATTTTCTCTGAATTTTCTAAATCAGCAATAGTTCTTGCAACCCTTAAAACTCTGGTTAAACCGCGCATTGAAATATTCATTTTGGTTGCCGCATTTTGCAAAATTTTTTGATTAATTTCATCCAGATCGCAATATTTCTCTAAAATTTCGCCGCCAATTTTGCTATTGATTTTAGATAAATTTTGCATTTTTTCTTCTTTTTCATAGCGATTTTTTTGCAACTGCCTAGCCTTTGAAACTCTATATGCAACCGCTTTTGAACTTTCTCCTCTTTTCTGATTAATATCAAAAAAATCAACTTGCGGAACATCAATCACAATATCTATACGATCAAGCAGTGGGCCAGAAATTTTATTTTTATATTCTTGGCCGCAAGTTGGTGCTTTTTTACATTCTTTTTTCGCATCTCCCAAATAACCACAGCGACAAGGATTCATCGCTGCAATTAATTGAAAATTTGCTGGATAAGTAACGTGATTATTAACTCTAGAAATATTTACCATGCCAGTTTCAAGCGACTGTCTTAAAGAATCTAAAACTTGCCTTGGAAACTCAGCTAATTCGTCTAAAAACAACACTCCATTATGAGCTAAGGAAATTTCCCCTGGTTTAGCTTTGGCGCCGCCACCAACCATTGCTGGCATTGACGCTGAATGATGAACTTCCCGGTAAGGCCTGTTAGTAATTAATTTTCCATCAATAATTTTTCCACTAATACTGTGAACCATATTTACTTCGAGAATTTCCGTTAATTCTAGTGGCGGCAAAATTCCCGGTAATCTCGATGAAAGCATTGATTTTCCTGTTCCGGGAGGCCCAACCATCAATAAATTATGACCACCAGCCGCGGCAATTTCTAAAGCGCGTTTTGCCAAATCTTGACCTTTTACATCAGATAAATCTGGATATTCTTGTTTAGAAAAATTCCTTTCATTTATTGGACGATTTACTAATTGCTCACCTTTTAAATGATTAATTAAGTGAAGTAAATTTGATGGCGCGATAATCTCTAAATCACCCGCCCAAGCAGCTTCTTTGCCATTTGCTGCTGGACAAATTATGCCCAAATTTCTTTGATTAGCGCCAATTGCAGCCGAAATAACGCCGTTAACACCAGTAATTGAACCATCTAGCGACAATTCACCTAAAACAAAAAATTGATCTAAAATTCCTTTTTGTAAAACCCCAATTTCCATCATAATTCCAAGTGCGATTGCCAAATCAAAATGGCTTCCTTCTTTTTGTAAATCAGCTGGAGCTAAATTAACAGTGATTCTAGTTTGTGGCCACTCAAGGCCGGTGGAAGAGATTGCGGCGCGAACCCTTTCTTTAGATTCTCCAACCGCTTTGTCGGGAAGACCTACAATTGTAAAATTTGGGGCTCCGCTGGAAACTTTTACTTCAACATCAATTGAAACAACATCTATCCCTAAAAAAGAGAAGGTTTTTATTTTGGCGACCATGGGTGATGGGTTATTTTGGTTATTATTTTAAAGTGATCGCAAGTTGTGCTTAAAAAATGGATTGCCGCGCTTCGCTCGCAATGACGGAGCTC
>CALBSF010000106.1 GCA_937927795.1 uncultured Rickettsiales bacterium | reverse complement strand
CTTTCCCTACACGACGCTCTTCCGATCTTTGGTGGCGTTATTATTCCGGCATTAATTTTTTGCTATTTTAATTTTCATAATCATTCAAATCTTCGTGGATTTGCAATTCCAACTGCAACAGACATAGCTTTTGCTTACGGTGCAATTTCATTATTTGGTAAAAAATTTTCTCACTCACTAAAAGTTTTTTTAGTTGCTCTGGCGGTAATAGATGATCTGATCGCAATTTTAATTATTGCAATTTTTTATTCGCAAGAAATTGACGCGATTTACATTTTATTCAGTTTTATAACTTTGTTTGGATTGCTTTTACTAAACTTAAGAAAATCTAATAAAATTTATTTATATTTAATTTTAGGAATTTGTTTGTGGCTGATGATTTTAAAATCAGGAATTCATGCTACTCTAGCAGGGGTTTTGCTTTCTTTATTTATTCCTTTAAAAATTTCAAATAAAAATTTATTAGAAAATCTTGCTCATAAAATTGCGCCAGCGGTTAATTTTTTAATTTTACCAATTTTTGCTTTTGCCAATGCGGGGGTGAGAATAAATAATTTTTCTTTGGATGTTTTGTTGCAACCGCTTATTCTGGGAGTAGTAATAGCATTATTTTTTGGTAAACAAATTGGTGTAATGCTATTTTCTTTTTTGGCAATAAAATTAAAAATTGCAACTTTGCCAAGAGGTACAAGTTGGTCTGAATTTTATGTGGCGGCGATCTTTACGGGCATTGGTTTTACCATGAGTTTATTTATTGGAGCTTTAGCTTTTTTTAATAGCAATTGTGCTTTTGGTCAAGTTAAGGTTGGCGTTTTAATTGGTTCTTTATTGTCAATAATTTATGGCTTTATGGTTGCATGTTTTGTAATCAGAAAATCTTACAACAAGAAATAAAATATGAAAAAAAATCTTCGCGCCTTTTCTTTGATTGAAATTTCAATAGTGATTGTGATTATATCTTTAATTATGGGAATGATTATTAGGTCAAATTCATCTTCTTATGAGGCAAAAATTAGAACATCGGCAAGCCTTACATCTAATTCGGCTGTGAATAATATTGATGGTTTGCTTTTATGGCTTGAGCCAACAATGACAGAAAGTTTTTTGGATGCGGAAGAAAAAGACGGGTCAGCAGTGAGTAGTTGGTTTGATATAAATCCTACCACAAATGCTAAATCAAATGCAACGCAGTCAACTGCTGGCAGTAAACCATTATATCAACTGAATGGCATAGGAGGCTTGCCATCTTTGAAGTTTGATGGGGTTGATGATAAGGTTGTTGTAAACTCATCTTTTTTAAGAAGCACAACTGATAGTTTTCAAATTTTTTTAGTAGCAAAAGCTACGGCCGCCCATCAAATTGATAGTGAAGTTGCTGGTGGGGCTGATGGGGTCTCTGGTCAAAAATTTATTTTGGGTCCAACCCCTGGAACTACTGGTTGCGTTTCAGGAGGTGAGGCCGGAGGAGGAATCTCAATGGGAACTAATGGGATTAGTTTTTATGAGCATACTGGTTGCTATTTGCCGCCACTAGCTATATATAGCGGAACCGTAAGTGATCCTGCTATAATTTCAATTAAATATGAAAATAAGATTCCTTCAATATATTTGAATGGAGGCTTGGTTAGAACTGGCTTGCAAAGCCCAAAAGATAGAGTTTTTGTTGGAGCTGAAATTGGTGGATATCCTTACGGATCTTTTCAAGGTCTTGTTTCGGAAGTTATAGTTTATGCTAGCTCGCTATCTGATGATGATCGCAAGGAAGTTGAAAAATATTTAAGTCAGAAATATAGTCTTAAATTGAATTAATTTGCTTAATTATTTCATCACAAATTTTTTCTATTTTATTTTTATCATCACCTTCCACCATTACTCTGATTAAATTTTCAGTGCCAGATTTTCTAACCAAAATTCTGCCGTTTTTCCCAAGTTCATTTGATTTTTGATTAATAAAATCTTGAATAATTTTTTCTTCAAGTGGATTTTTTTTGCCAGCGGAAAATTTAATATTTCTTAAAATTTGCGGCGATAAATCAAATAAATTTAAAGTTTCACTAACCTTTGCTTTTGATTCACATAAAATTGAAAGCACTTGCAGAGCTGCAATTAAGCCATCTCCCGTAGTTGAATAATCAGATAAAACTATATGTCCAGATTGCTCGCCGCCAAAATTATATTTTGATTTACGCATTTCTTCTAAAACATATCGATCTCCAACATTGGTTCGAATAGTTGAAACTCCAATATAGCTTAAATATTTTTCTAAAGCCAAATTAGACATTTGAGTAATAACCACGGTATCGCCGCTTAAATTCCCCTCATTATGTAATTTTTCAGCAATAAGAGCGATGATTTTATCGCCATCAATTACTTGCCCTTTTTCATCTACAATCAGCAAGCGATCAGCATCGCCATCTAAAGCAATTCCAATATCAGCATTATTTTCAATTACTGTTTTACTAAGTAATTCTGGATGGGTAGAGCCACATTCTTCGTTAATATTAAATCCATTTGGAGTGACGCCAATTTCAATAACTTGCGCACCAAGTTCCCAAAGAACTTTTGGTGCGATTTTGTAAGATGCGCCATTAGCACAATCAACAACAATTTTTAATCCAGTTAAGCTTTTATCTTTAGGAAATGAATTTTTAACAAATTCAATATAGCGATTACTAGCGTCATCAAGCCTTTGCACTCGTCCTAAATTTTCTGAGGCAGCAAGATGACAAGAAACGTCCCCATCAATTAATGCTTCGATTTCTTTTTCTAAAGCATCATTTAATTTATGGCCGCTGCGAGTAAAAATTTTAATTCCATTATCGTGATATGGATTGTGAGATGCTGAAATCATGATTCCAATATCAGCGCGCATTGATTTGGTAAGCATTGAAACCGCGGGCGTTGGAACTGGTCCAACTAAAAACACATCCATTCCAACTGCAGCAAGGCCGGCAGTTAAAGCTGGCTCAATTACATAACCAGAAAGACGAGTATCTTTACCAATTACAACGCGGTGACGATGGGCGCCATCAATAAATTTTGCCCCAATTGCCATTCCAACTTTAAGAGCAATTTCAGCAGTCATAGGAAACTTATTAACCATTCCCCTTATTCCATCAGTTCCAAAATATTTTTTAGTCATTTTTATTCACTTACTAAGTTTTTTAAAATTTCAATCGCTTTTTTAAGGTCGTTATTAGCAATACTTCCTGTTGTTAAATCAGGTTTTCCGCCGCCTTTAGCATTAATTTCTTTCATTAAATTATTAGCGTTAAATTTTTCGCTTAAATTTTTAGGAATTGCAATTGCAACCAAAGAAGAATCTTGATCTTTTTGAGTATAAACAAAAGTTAAAACATTATTTTTATTAGCAATTTCACCAGCAATTTCGCGAAGTTTATTTGCATCAATTTCTTTAAAGCAGTGAGTAATAAAATTATTTTCTGCTTTTAAAA
>CALBSF010000105.1 GCA_937927795.1 uncultured Rickettsiales bacterium | reverse complement strand
GGTGCGGCAGGCATCGAAGATTGAGTAAAAACCCCAGCAACATTTACTTTTTTATCAAAAGAAACTAACAATAAATCATCACGATTTTTATATTTTATTCCACAATTGATAGTTGAAATTTTTACTGAATTTAAAATTTGATTTTCAGAATTAGTCATTTGGTTTTTGAAATTTGATTGTAAAAACTGTTGATTTGCATTGATTCTAAAACTTTTTACCAATTTTTAAAATCATTTTTATTGCAAAGCAAAATAAGTACTAAATATTTTTTATTTTTTTGGAAAAATCTGCCATCGCCAAGGTAACATTTTCAATAATTTCTTGCTGATTTTTTTTAGTTAAAACTCCATCTTCAATTTCTTTGACAATTGAAGATCCAATCACCACGGCGTCAGCACCTATTTTAGCGAATTGCTGCGCTATGTCTGGAGTTTTTATACCAAAGCCAATTGAGATTGGTAAATTTGACGATTGGCGCAGGTTTTTTAAGTTTATTTTATTTTCTTCAATGTTGGCAACTTTAGTTCCAGTTATTCCAAGCATTGAAATTAAATATAAAAATCCTGAAGAATTTTGCGCGATTTTTTTTGCTCTTTCCTCATCTGTTGTTGGCGCTATAAGTCCAATTAAATCAAGGTTTGCCTTTTTTATTTGAGGTAAAATTTCATTTTCTTCCTCTAAGGGCAAATCAACAATTAAAATGCCATCAACGCCTGATTTTGCTGCATCCAAAAAAACTTTATCTAAGCCATATTTTAAAAATGGATTAAAATATCCCATTAAAATTATTGGCGTGCTTTGATTTTCTTTGCGAAATAATTCGCTCATTTGCAGAATTTTTTTTAAATTCATGCCGTTTTTAATTGCGCGCTTCGCAGCATTTTCAATTATTGGCCCGTCACCAGCTGGATCAAGAAAAGGAACTCCAAGTTCAATTATATCAACACCAGATTTTGGCATTGATTTTAAAATTTCTAAAGAAGTTTCAAAATCCGGATCGCCACCACAAATATAGCCAATAAATCCACATTTATTTTGATTTTTTAATTCTAAAAATTTTTGTTCTAATCTTTTCATTTTTTATTTTGTTAAATTACTTTTAAAACCCCGTCATTCTTTTTTATTTTCTTAAATTACTTTTAAAACCCCGTCATCCTTGATGCGAAGCATCGAG
>CALBSF010000104.1 GCA_937927795.1 uncultured Rickettsiales bacterium | reverse complement strand
CTTTTACGTTAGTAAATTGAAACATCCTCGGCTTTTGGACGAGTTCTCCATCTGCTATGCATCCAAAACCACCCTTCGGGAAACTCTTTAATATATTTTTCAAATTCTTTTGCTACTTCTAAAATTCTTGAATTGCTAGAAAAAATTTCAAGTTTAATGCGATCAGTAATATTTAGATTAGCATCTTTTCTATTTTGTTGAACCGCTCTAACAATATCTCTTGCGATTCCCTCATTTTCTAATTCTTTAGTAACTTCAATATCAAGTTGAATCAAGCAATCATTGCTTGGAAGAGCGGCAAAAATAAATTTATTATCATCTTGATTTTTGCTCATTAATTTTAATTCAAACTCATCATCAATTAATTTAATTCCAGCAATTTCAATTTCACTGGCAGAAATTTTTTTCCAATTTCCTTCTTTAGCAGCCATAGTTATTTCTTTAACTTTTGCACCATATTTTGCACCGATTTTTTTGAAATTTATTTGCAATTTCATTTCAGCTAAATCACCAATTTCTTCTTGAATTTCAATGTTTTTAACATTTACTTCTTCTTGAATAATTTCGTTAAAATCTAAAACTTTTTTTGCTGATTTTCCAATAATAATTAATTTATTTAAAGGCAATCTTACGCGTAAATTTTTATTATCACGAATTGATAGAGCCGCGCTACATATAGCTCTGACCATATCCATAGTTTCAACCAAATCTTTTTCTTCTTTTAAAAAAGAAACGGTTGGAAAATCTTGTAAGTGAATAGAAATTTGACGATTTATCATATTAATTGACCGATAATAATTGGCTCTTCGCCTTGATTTTGTAAGATTTCAACCACCTCATCAGCATCTTTTTTATCAACCACTAAAACCATTCCAATCCCACAATTAAAAGTACGATGCATTTCTTCATCCGCAACATTTCCTAAGTTTTGTAGGTAAGAAAAAATTTCTGGTAACTGCCATGAATTATAATCAATTTTTGGCGTAGTATTTTTTGATAAAACTCGTGGTAAATTTTCAGTTAAACCCCCGCCAGTTATGTGAGACAAGGCTTTAACCTTGCCAGTTTTAATTGCCGCAAGGCAAGATTTTACATAAATTTTGGTTGGGGTAAGTAATTTTTCACCGATAGTTTGATCGCCTAATTTATCACTAAATTTTTTACCTGATTGTTGTAAAATATAACGAACTAAAGAATAGCCGTTTGAGTGCACACCGCTTGACTTTAAACCAATTAAAACATCACCAGCATTAGTTGGTCTTGGCAAAATTAAATCTCTTTCAACCGCGCCAACTGCAAAACCAGCCAAATCGTAATCACCATTTTGATACATTTGCGGCATTTCTGCGGTTTCTCCGCCAATTAAAGCGCAACCCGCTAATTTGCAGCCATCTGCAATTCCCTTAATTACTTGACTTGCAACTTCAACATCTAGTTTTGAACAAGCGAAATAATCAAGAAAGAAAAGCGGCTCGGCGCCTTGAACCACCAAGTCATTAACCGACATTGCAACCAGATCGATTCCAATTGTATCATGTTTTCCAACTTCAATTGCCACTTTTAATTTTGTGCCAACCCCATCAGTTGAAGAAACTAGAACCGGATCTTTAAAATTGCATTTTTTTAAATCAAATAATGCCCCAAAACCCCCTAGATCAGAGTCTGCGCCCAGTCTTTTGGTTGCCTTAGCAAAAGGCTTTATTTTATTGACTAATTCGTTACCAGCGTCAATATCAACACCAGCTTGTTTATAATTCAAAGACATTTTTCTTGCAAAATTGCTTATGATTTGAGAAGTTATACACTTGCACACCATCAATTATTCATTTAATTTAAAATATGTCGAGATTTTTTTTACTTTTCTTCTTTTGCCTGACTGGCTTTACAACCGTTTCTTACGCACAAGAAAACCCCTATGTGGTTGAAAATGTTACCGCCGAGGCTGCAGCCAAGAGCCCAATTGATGCTAAAAACCTTGCAACAAAAAATGCTAGAAGAGACGCTTTTTTAATTTTACTAACCAGGCTAGAGCTAGATGTTTCAATGATCGATTCAATTGGTGATGAAGAAATTTCTGACATGGTAAAATCAGAGCAAGTTAATGATGAAAGAATTGCCGGAAATAATTATTCAGCAACTTTTACCATAGGTTTTTCGCAAAATTTTGTTGATCATACTTTAAATAAAAAACCAATTAAAACAGCTTCTCCTGTCATTTTAGACCCTGTTATCATAATTCCAGTGATAGTTAGTAATAATAAAATAACTTTATGGGAAAATGATAATGATTGGAAAAATGCACTACAAAAGGAAGTTGATCAAAAATCAATGAAAAAATTAATATTTTTAAATCCTGATATTGAAAATATTTCAACAATTAACGCTAGCAATATCAATAATTTAGAATTTCATCATTTAAATTCCTTAGCCTCAAAATATGGCAGTAATCTAATTGTTTTGGCTTTATTTGAATATGATTCAATTGAAAATAAAGCAATTATTAATTTAATTGAGCTTAGAAAATTACAAAAAAAACAGGTAAAATTAAACTTTGTTAATGTAAACCAATTAGATTCTTTTCATTTATTTGAAAAAGTTGCCCAAAAAACTGTTGATTATATTTCAAAATTACCAACTAAAATTAGCTCTGATTCCAAACTAATTAAGATCAATATTATCAATAATCGCCTTAATAATTGGATGACGATAAAAAATAAAATTGAAACTAATCATTTAGCAAGTCAAATTTCAATTGAATCAATTTCACATGATTTAATTATTATTTCTTTAAACTATACTGGCTCTGAATTTGGAGTGATTGAAACTTTCGCAAAAATAGGAATTCCAATGCAACAAATTGGAGAAAATCATTATTTAATTTCTTTAAAATAAATATGAAAACAAAAGATAAAATTATTGTTTATTTTCTAATATTTTTTGCAATTGGCTGGCTGTTATATCAAGTAAAATCAGCTTTAGCGCCATTTATTTTTTCGCTAGTTATTGCTTATTTTTTAAATCCAATAGTTGATTATATTCAAAAAAAACGTGGGCTTTCAAGGCTTTTGGCAACTTCTTTAGTTTTAGGATCTTTTTTAAGTATAATAATTTCTTTGAGCTCTGTTTTATTGCCTGTAATTTATGTTCAATTCGTTGATTTGATTAATATTTTTCCACAATATTTAAGCATTTTAACTGATGAATTTTATCCAAAATTAGTGGCAACTTTTAATAAAATTGGCTTTAAATTTGATGATAATCTTTCTAATATTTTCGCCAGCAAAGAATTTTATGGCAAAATAGCAGAATTATGGAGAGATATTTTTGATAGCGCAATCAGCTCTTCTAGAGCCTTAATTAATATTATATCTTTAATATTTATCGCCCCGATATTAATTTTTTATCTCTTAAAAGATTGGAATATTTTAATTGAAAAAATTGATAATTATTTGCCAAAAAGCTCTTCGGTTACCATAAGAAAAATTGCCACCAACATCAACAAAACCCTTTCTGGCTATGTTCGCGGACAATTTCATGTTTGTTTTATTTTAGCAATAGTTTACTCATCTTTATTAAGTTTTACTGGCCTTAATTTTGGTTTTTTAATTGGTTTTTTAACCGGAATTTTTGCTTTTATTCCTTACATTGGAATGCTTTGCGGCGTTACTGCAGCAATAATTATTGGACTATTTCAATGGGGATTTGACATTCCTCATGCCACGGCAGTTACTGCGGTTTTTTTATTTGGACAATTGCTTGAATCAAATTTTTTAACTCCAAAAATGATTGGCTCAAAAGTTGGTCTGCATCCAGTGTGGATGATATTTGGACTATTCTTCTTTGGAGCTTTATTTGGATTTATCGGCGTTTTATTTGCCGTTCCTTTAACTGCAATTTGCGGAGTAATTATAAAACATTTTGCTTTGGAATATAAAAAGAAATTTACTTAAAATTACCATGCCAAAAAAAATAGAAATTGATGATTTTATTTTGCCAGAAAGAAAGATTGATATTGGAATTAAAATTAATCCTAAGGCTAGAATAATCGATTTTGCTGACATCAAAGTATCATCTATTGACCCTAACATCAAAGGAGCGATTCAATGGCATTTAAGCAGCGCTAAATCTAAATTAGAAAAATTGAAAACTATTTTAGGCTCTTAGATACCTTTACCTTGCTGCAATAAAACTAAAGCCGCGCTGGCTTCACTAGGGATAGTCGACGGGGCTTTATCTTCAGATGCTTCCAATAACTCTGGGGTTAAAACATTTTGAGGGACATAAAACCTTGCGCCCAAAGACTCTTGCTCAATTCTATTATTTGCTAACTCACGCACGCCAGGGTTATCACAATAATCAAGTACACTCTTACCCAAATTATCTTTTTTCTCAAAATCTAATTTTATTTTTGGATCTAAAATAATTGCTTTGGCAAAATTTATATTTTTAAGCGCCAGCATAAGAGGCGTTATCCCGTCTTTATCTGGAACATTAAAATCAAAACCAAAATCACGAAAAGTTGCAATTATCTCATCAGGTTTTGTTTGAGAGTTATTTGCTATTGCGATATGTAAGCCTGTTCTTCCTGTCTCATCAACGACTTTGTTAGCAAAACCAAAACCAAATTGTTTTATGGCGTCGATAATTGCAGCATTGTCTGCGCTTTTGCATATAGCAAAAAAATCAGATTTTTGTGCTTCAGTTGCATAGGAATTAACCAGAAATACTGCGGCTGGGCTTCTATATGCAGATATCGCTTCTTTTAAAGTAGACTCTCCATCACTACTATTTTTTACCAAACATTCTAATACCTTAAGAAAAGCAGGCTCCTCAGCATTAGATGAGGCAACAATAACTCCTATTGCGTTATCGAGATGACCAACCGAAGCATCTTTTGCGATCGTATTAAGATATTGTAAATTCTTATCATTTCCATCCAAAGCAGCAGCGGCGGCTATATCTAGCGATCTGATTTGAATTCCATGAGTCATAAGTCCCTCCCCGCTTTTAAAATATCTGATAAAAATCAGAATCTCTTAAGCTATAGACCTATCTTGCTAATTTTTTAGAAAAAACGCCTTTTTGACTTCTATTCTTCTTTGCTTTGTGTCATTTTCGCACAGGCATCTTTAGCAAACTGCGCAAAAGTTTGGTTTTCGATATTCAATCTAATTTCCCTCATTAGATCTTGATAATAAAAAATATTATGACGAGAAAGCAGCATCGAGCCCAATATCTCATTTGATTTGGTAAGATGATGCAAATAAGCGCGACTATGATTTTTGCAGGCGTAACAACCACATTTTTCATCTAGCGGTTTTGAGTCATTTTTATATTTAGCATTACGAATATTTATTACACCTTCCCTAACGAAAGCTTGACCGGTTCTGCCTGATCTAGTTGGAATAACGCAGTCAAACATGTCAACGCCGCGCATTACTGCACCAATTATGTCAGATGGCTTTCCAACTCCCATCAAATATCTTGGCTTATCTTGCGGTAAAAAATCAGTTGTATAATCTAAAACCTCAAACATAATATCTTGTCCTTCACCTACAGCCAAGCCACCAATTGAGATCGGAAGAGCACACGTCTGAACTCCAGTCACATCACGTTATCTCGTA
>CALBSF010000103.1 GCA_937927795.1 uncultured Rickettsiales bacterium | reverse complement strand
CATCCAAGAAAAGTAAAGGGGTCGGGTTCATTGTATAACATATGAAATTAACTTTATATGTTATGCAATGAACTTGACCCCCTTTGTTTTTACCATTTCTCCGTTTCACGTTAACCTTAAAGAGCAATAGAGATAAGCTTCTAAGAAGAATTACGATTAGATTTTTTTGCTTTGCTTCTAATTTCACTAATAAGCTCACCCACTCTTGTTTGACCGATGTGTTTAGGTTCTAATAAGAAATCTTTGGACTGAACCTTCTTTAAATTTTGCTGCGTTTTTCTAATAGCGTCATCAATCCTTTCAAGGTAGACGTCTTTATATTTTGGCGAACCTTTTTTTGGACGAATTTCATCAAGAGCTTTTTTTACCTTCTTACTTAAATCACGATTAGGTTTTTTGTTGCTATCTACCTCAAGCAAAACCTCTGAGTTAGGTTTAATAAACTTTGTTATGCTTTTCTCGATTCTAATTTCTGCTAAATGCGAGAATAGCCAAACTTCAAAACATGGATTACTTACCGCTACTTTGAAGCCATCCTTTTGAGCCTCTTTGATTGTTGTGTGAAAGTTTTTATGTAAATCAACATCACAAACCATCCAGAATGATTCCGGATTCTCTTTAGAACCAAAATCTAAATATTCGCGTTTGATTCTACGCAAGTTATTTAGCAAGTGCTCTGGAGAAGAGTTCTGCTCTGATGGAATAATCTCTAACTTAATACCATCTCTAAATTCCCTCTTGATCATTCTAAAGTATCCAGGCTCAGCCTTATCTCCCTCTACAGCAATAACGATGAAAGATGGTATATCAATTAACTCTTCACGA
Source organism: uncultured Rickettsiales bacterium (assembly GCA_937927795.1). GTDB lineage: Bacteria > Pseudomonadota > Alphaproteobacteria > Rickettsiales > UBA1997 > UBA2645. The sequence continues at coordinate 4,808 of CALBSF010000103.1, read as the reverse complement.
CGCGCATATTTATTGAGTTTGGGGATTGATGATTTTTTAACCATTACTCACCTCTCCAATTACCAATAAAAGGAATGGCACCAAAACGGCCTTGTAAATAGCCTTTCGAAATAACCAAGTCTTCCCTGATATCTTTAAATTCAGCAAGAGATGTAAAGTGAGTATTTAGGTTTTTATCTTTTTCGGTAAACCAGATCTCGTCCTTACGCAACAAAGATAAATTCAAAAGATTGGTATCGTGCGTAGTAAAAATAATTTGGCTTTCTGAGTTCTTACCTAACTCAAAAAACATTTTTATAATCTCTTCAGCAATATGCGGATGTAGGCTTTGTTGAATTTCATCAATAATGAAAATTGATTTTGGATTATCGTGTTTGGGCTGCTTATTTTGAATTGTGAAAAGCATAGGAATTAAATCAAAAATCTTGCGTATACCATCTGACTCTTGCTTTAAACTGAATTCCTGACCATTTCTTTTGATTAAAAGCTCGTGCTGATATTTTACTCCTTTATCTCCGACACTGAAACAGAGCTGTTCTCCAATGTTATTTTCTGCAATTAAAATCCCCTTTTTGCCTGACCTAGCATGAGTTTCTAAGGTAGAAAAAACCTTCTCAGCGTAATCGAGTGGCATTCCAACTATATTACTAGCCTTAGTGAGCTCCTCGTTCTTTCGCCCTAACTCATCAATTCCATCATCAATTTTCTTAAGAATTCCTTCAGCAAACTTAAAAAGTTCTCCACTAAAGAAGTAGCTAGAATGATCAAAATCTCTGACGACAATAATCTTTTTAAACCACTTAACTAATTCTTGTGCAAATACCACATTATCCTCTAAAAGTCTGTGCAGGAGGAGTTGGTTTGGTTTTACAGCTTTTTTTAAATATTTAAAAAAATTTTCGTCTTTTTCTTTTTTAACGATGACAGCAATCTCTTTGTCATCAGTTATTTTCTCCCCACTTCTTTCAAAAAAAGTTTTTGCCCGCTTACCATTTAAGTTAGTGGATCTCAACCACTCACTAATCACCTCTTTTGAAGTAATTTCAAATCCATATTCATAGATTGAATCTTTCAGCTTAAATTCGAAGCCAAACTTAGTTTTGCCGCTTTTGCAAAATTTGTTTTGATACGATCCCAAGTTGTGTTCCTCAATGCCAATTTTGTATGCCTCTATAATATTTTTAGCGTAACTAATCGCTTTAATAAAATTGGTCTTACCGGAAGCGTTAGCGCCATAAATAGCAGCTCCTCTTAAAATGGAAATATTCGGCGAAATTTTTACCACATGATCTGGCAAGCTTTTGGTTTTGCTTGCGGCAGTATTCAAAAATTCAAAGGCATCTTTTTCGTTGCCAAAAGATAAAAAGTTTTCGCAGATAAATCTTATTAACATTTTTTAATTCAATTAGTTGTTTAGTTACTAAAATTTCTCTTATTATTAGACATTACAGAGAGTTTTGCAATAACAAAATACTATTAACTACGATTTTTTCGTAGTTTTATGCAAAAATAGACTTGATTTTATGGCTTTAAAGGACAAAATCAAAAGTTAACCCGCATTATTTTAATAATTATTTTGTTTATGAGTCTATATACAGCATTGATAAATTGGATTATGAATAACTACGAATGGATATTTGGAGGTTTTGGCGTAAGTGTGATAGGTTGGATATTTTTCAAAGAAAATAATAACCAGGTTCAAAAGAACGGTGATAATTCTCTTAATATACAGGTTGGCAAAAACCTAAACATTGAAACAGCTTAAATGAAACAAAAAACAGGAAATAATTCTACCAGCTTTCAAGCTCAAAATATAATAATAAATCAAGGTGCATCTGAACAGGAAGTGCGAGAGATAGCTTTGAATGTTTTTAAAGATAACTTTATTGAGCTATCTGATATAGCAAAGAATACCGCGAAAATTAGGGCGGAAGAAATAACAAATGACTTTGTAAAAAAATTACAGAATGAAAATCCAGAAGCTTTAAATAAAGCGCAAGATCCAGACTTCCAAGATGCTCTTTTTAATGTTCAAAAAGAATATGCAAAAAGTGGCGATAAGGAATTAGGTGATTTGTTGGTGAATTTATTAGCTGATAGGACGCAACACGATCAAAGAACTATTGCACAAATAGTTCTTAGCGAATCTATCAAGACCGCTCCCAAGCTAACAGACGATCAACTGGCAGCCCTAGCCATTATTTTCTTATTCAGATATTCTAAAAATTATAACATTTTAACTCACGAAATTCTTGGGCGATTCTGGGATCATCATGTAAAATTTTTTATAGAAAAATTGTCTAAAAATAATTCATGCTACCAACATCTTCAATTTGCTGGATGTGGTTCAATGATTCCGGCGATAACCCCAAATTTAAGCTTAGAAAAAATATTAGAACTTCATTACCAAGGACTGTTTTTAAAAGGATTTGATCCAGCAGAAATTGAAAATAGAGGAATTTCTCTCAGCGAAGAAGATATAAAAATGTTTTTTATACCATGCTTAAATGATATTAAAAAGTTACAAATAAACTCTTTGGACAAAGAATCGCTAGATAAAAAAATTAAAAATCGAAATATTTCTGACGAAAATAAAGTGATAATTGAAGCTTTGTTTGAGCTAAACAAAATGAGCGAAGCAGAAATAAAGGAAAAGTGCATTGCCATACGGCCATACTTGAGTAAGTTATTCGATATTTACTCTGAGACTGGCATGCAAAACTTCAACCTAACCAGCGTGGGTATAGCAATTGGACATGCTAACATTAAACGCTTAGCTGGAAAGTTTGCAGACCTATCAATTTGGATTAGCTAAAGAAATAAAGGGGTCAAGTTCATTGTATAACATATGAAATTAACTTTATATGTTATGCAATGAACTTTGACCCCCTTTGTTTTTAATATCCAGAAATATTTCTTGCAAACCATAACGTTACACTTTATACTTTAGCGATTATAAAACCATAAGGTAACAAAAATGGATTACAAAAAACTTACTCAAAAAAAGAAGGAGTTAGATAAACACAGACCTCTTGACGCATCCCTAGTCAAAAACCTCGAAGAATGGTTTCGCATTGAATTGACTTATACCAGCAACGCAATTGAAGGCAATACTTTGACGCGCGCTGAAACTGCTTTGGTGATTGAGAAAGGCTTAACCATTGGCGGAAAATCAATTACTGAGCATCTTGAGGCAACCAATACCGCTGCTGCTTTAGACTTTGTTAAGGAACAAATCAGGCGTAAGCCAAATGAAATAAAAGAAAAAGATATTCTAAAAATTCACGAAATTATTTTAAGTGGAATTAGTAAAGAAGATGCTGGGTTATATCGCCGTGTTCCAGTGCGCATTTCCGGCTCTGCAGTTGTTTTACCCAATCCAAAAAAAGTTCAAGACTTAATGGATGATTTTTTTTCTTGGATAAAAAAAGAAGATAAATTGCATGCAGTTGAACTCGCCGCCGAAGCTCATTATCGTTTAGTTACAATTCATCCATTTGTTGATGGAAATGGCAGAACCGCGCGCTTATTGATGAATATGATTTTGATGATGAAAGGCTTTCCGCCGGCGATTATTAGGAAAAATGATCGACTTACCTATATTAAATCTTTAGAAAAAGCGCAGTTGGTGAATGCTTGGGGCGATTCAAAAAATGATTATTTAAAATTGATCACGGCGGCCGTTGATCGCTCGCTAAACATTTATATTAGAGCTGTAAATGGTGAAGCGGCCGAGAAAGAAAATGAGAAACTTTTAAAAATTGGTGAACTTGCAAAGCTTGCAAAACAAACTACTTCGACAATTCGTTATTGGACGAAAGAGGGATTGTTGCGGGTTGCAGAAGTGACGGAATCTGGCTATCAGATGTATGATCACAAAATGATTGAACAAATCAGAAAGATCCAAGATATGAAGGAAGCGCGATTAACACTTACCGAAATCAAAAAAAATTTAAAGTAATAAATCTAGAAAAGCAAAGGGGTCAGGTTCGTTTCATCAACTATAAAGTGAGAGTTTTTATTTATACCAAACCCTAAATCTATACTCCCATTTTTACTAAGGATTTTTGAGGAAAAATTAAAACTTCTCAAAGCCATTGTGGACTGACCCACTATGGCTTTGAGAAGTTTTAATTTTTACCAAAAAGACGAAGTAAAAATGGGAGTATAGATTTAGGGTTTGGTATATGGTTGATGAAATGAACCCGACCCCAAGCTCTGGTAACTTTTTTCTTACTTATATAGACAAATCAGAAATTATTTTACTTATTTTAAAAAGTAACTCTTTGTTTTGATAGCTAGCTCTTGTTACAACGCCAACCTGGCGATATTTCTTGTGGCTAAAAGAAAGTAGTTTTAAATCTTTTTCATTTATGCAAGACAGTTTTGGTAAAATGGCAGCGGCATCTTTGCTTACTTTTAGCATATTTTTTACCGTCTCAATATTGGTGGCGTAAAAATCGCTAAAAACATCTTTGCTGCTTAGGCTGCAAATTTCTTTGATGTTGTCATTCATGCAGTTTCCTTCTTCGAGCAAAATTAACTTTTTATCCGCCATTATTTTTGGAAAATCTTTTTGTGTGAGTTTTGAATTTTTATTTAACGCCAGAAAAAATTCTTCTTTGTAGAGTTTTTTATAAGAAATTTTGTTGTCGATTAAGTCTTCAAAATAAGCGATGATGCCAATGTCGATTTCACCGCTTTTAAGTTTTGCTAAAAGATTTTGGGTTTTTTCTTCAATGAAAAAAATTTTGGTGTCAGCAAATTCTTTTTTAAATTTGGCAACTACCAGAGGTAATAAATAAGGG
>CALBSF010000102.1 GCA_937927795.1 uncultured Rickettsiales bacterium | reverse complement strand
GCAGATTATTTCTAACATCATAGTCTTCTCGACTAGGGTCTATGCAGAAGTCATTAATCTCAATATCTGATATTGAAACTTTCAAAATTTTACTCGCAAAATCATTAAATGTATTTTTATAAATTTCTTCTTCATCTAACGGGAGAAGTAGCTGAATTTTCTTTCTAACTATATTTCCGAATACATCTGTTTCATAGAATGGCGGGAAAATACTTAAATTATTATTTGAAGAATAGAAGCTCAAAGACTCTGGTATAAAGGATTGATACTGAACTTTCATCATTCCATGTTGAAACTTTAAGATTTTACCAATTTTTTCTGATGTTGCATTTATTTCCCCTTCTCCATCAGTAAGTATGATCTCATTTTTGTTGCTTTTTTCTTTGAAAATAAAGCTTCTATTATAAGAGGAAGAGGTGAATTAATTACTAATTTAAGGAATGGTCAAAGCCTTGAGGCACTATTAATTAATCCCAATATTCACTTAGCAACTTCAATGGTTTACAAAAAATTTAATTCAGATTTTTCTAATAAACTATCTAATCAAGAACTGGAGGAAAAAAATTTTACTGAATTGGCTATGTTATCAAATGACCTTACTAATTCAGCAAAATCAATATGCCCTGAGGTTGAAATAATTTTTGATGAATTAAAAAAGTTAAATTCTAAGTTAACAAAAATGTCGGGCAGCGGCTCAACTTGTTTTGCAATTTTTAATTCTGGCAATGATTTAGAGGCGGCATATAATTACTTTATTGAAAATTTTCCTGATTTTTTTGTTAGAAAAATTAAAATTTTAAAGAGTATTTAAAATATTTTTACTCAAAATAAGAATATCTTGTGCAATAACCTTTAAGCACTTGTCATCCTTGGCGTGGAAGCACTGAGGATCTCGTGAGTTTTGCTTTCAAAGCCCTAACTCACGAGATCCTCGACCCTTTGGGTCAAGGATGACGGATGTCTTATAAAATATTTTAATTATAAAATTTATCACAAATATAATGCGTTTTGGCTTACAAAATATTGATCAAAAAATGTCTCACCTTTTAAAGCCGATATTTAATGGCAGTAAAAAGGAGTTTATTTTAATTAATAATTTGGTAAAAAATTGGCAGGAAGTTGTTGGTAAAAAATATGCCAAATTTTGCTATCCAAAATCAATTAGTTTTGGTAAAGATAAAACTGCCAAATTAAGCATCGCAGTTTATAATAGCGCCACTGGCTTTTTTTTAGAAAATAATAGCGAATTAATTATTGAAAGAATCGCTAGTTTTTACGGCTTTAAATCAATTGCGAAAATTATTATTAAACAAGAGCCTAGGGATATTGAAAATAAAAGATCAGAAATAATTTTACCAAAAATTAAAGAAGATTTTTTACAAAAAACAATTTTTGATATTGAAGATAAAGAACTCGCTAAAGCACTGCAAAGCCTTGGTCGAGAAATTATGGTAGTAAAATGAAAGAACTAAATTTTATCAAAATGAATGGCGCTGGAAATGACTTTGTTATTTTTGATGCTCGTGAAATAGAAATTAAATTAGATAAGCAGCAAATTACAAAAATCTGCGATCGTAAAAATATTGGCTGCGATCAGTTGATTATTATTGAGTTAGGCGGCGATGATAGCGACGCGGTAATGAAAATCTACAATTCAGACGGCTCCATCTCAGGCGCCTGTGGCAATGCCACAAGATGCGTGGCCTCACTAATCGATAAAAAAGAAGTAAAAATTAAAACTGCCGCAGGAATTTTACAGTGCGAAAGAAATGGAGATTTAATTTCGGTAAACATGGGAAAGCCAAAATTTGATTGGCAAGAAATTCCTTTATCGGAAGATATAAATCCTCAAAAAATTTTATTAGAAGGATTTGAGTTTTCATGTTTAAATATTGGAAACCCTCACGCCGTAGCCTTCATTAAAGAACCACTAAGCGATGAAGTTTTTTTTAACATCGGTCCAAAAATTGAAAATAATCCAATTTTTTCGCAAAAAATTAATGTTGAATTTGCACAAATTATTTCTGATGATTTAATCAATGTAAGAGTCTGGGAACGCGGCGCCGGCGAAACCATGGCTTGCGGTAGCGGCGCTTGCGCGGTTGGAATTTTGGCGATTAAAAATAGTTTAATAAAAAATAACGAAGTTACCACGCGCTTTAAAGGCGGTGATTTGTTGATTGAATGGGATAAAGGCAACTCATCAGTTATAATGACAGGTGGCTATAAAAAAGAATTTGAGGGAAAGGTTAAAATTTAGAAAAATTAATTAGCAATGATCAAAATAATAAATAATTGATTGTTATTTAAATAATTAAGGTTAAAAAATAATAGATAACCACTCCTTTTAATTCTTGAAAATATTTTATGCATACTCATCCAACTTCAACCACAGCCTCAACGGCACTAAGAGATTCTCTAAGAACTAGAATATGGGCCAATGGCAGAACCCTGCTTGGCAAAAGCTTTTATTTTGGAGGAGAAGAATTTACCTTTGATGAATTAAGGGATGAAATTGCAAGAAAATTAAATGAGTCAGAAACTCATGAGGAAACAGATGACGTGAAATCTAAAAAGCATGAAATAAGCAAAGAAGAACGAGAAAAAATAAGAATTATTTTTTGCGGCAAAGTTGTTACGGCAGATAATTTTTTAGAAGCTGCGCAGCAATTTCCAAAACATGCCTGTTTTCATATAGTTAAAACAAAAACTAGTAGTCAAAAAATCGATGAGATGAAAAGAATAATCTCGGAAAAATTTGTTCGCTATTTAAATGAATATAATGAAATAAAGTTTCCTAAGCTGAATTTAACTATTATAAGAAAGCCTCGCACTGATACTTCCGGAAATACAATCGTAGTGAATAATGTTACTCAATTTGAATATACAATAAGCGGCGATCCTGCTATCCTCAGTCAATTTGCAAGCAAAGACGGGGATGGGCGAAATGTTTCTATGTCAAGAGAAGGTTCTCATACAGCTTACGCAGTGCTTGATACCGATTTAGCAGGAAACGAAACTTCGGTTCAGTCTTTTATTACTGCGGCAGTTGAAACTTTTTATGGATTAGGAGATTCTGAAATGGTAACAGGAGATGCGGAGGAGCAAACCTTAAAATATTTAGGAGAAGTTGCTGAGCAGCACCCATTACCAGAGGAAGCTATTGCAAAAATAACTGCATTGGAAGAGGCAAGAAGGACTAAATTTGATGAAGCAGAAAAAGATCCTGCCTTGCAAGCAAGAAGGACTAAATTTAATGAAGATGCTAAATTTGATGAATCAGAAATTAGTGATATTATTGAAAATCAAGGTTATAAAGTTTGGGCAAATGGAAAATTACTTGATGGTAGAGGTTTATATTTTGACGGCTCAAAAGTTTTTAAAGATTATGATCATTTTGTAAAATATATCGCTTATAAAATAGGAGTTGTCGAAGATAGCGTTAGAATTATTCACAAAGGAAAGCTAGTTGGTCAAAATAATTTTGCTAAATTTGTTGCTCAGTCACCAAAATCGGGATGTTTTCATATAGTAGCGGGGACAACTCCTACAAATCCTTTTACTTCAGAATCAGGTGGCGCTGGTGGCGCTGGCGCAGGATCCGCAAGTGATCCACAAACGGATATAAATAAATTGATATCTGAAAAAAATCGAGTTTTACGATTATTTAATTTAAAAAGTCAGATTGGCGAAGATTTTCAAATACATAACTTGATG
>CALBSF010000101.1 GCA_937927795.1 uncultured Rickettsiales bacterium | reverse complement strand
ATTTTTTTATTTTCTTGTAAAGATCCCACTACAGTGATTTGGGAAGCTTCGCCACCACAAATTTCTAAAATTAATTTTGTTGCTAGCTCAATTCCATTTATGGGAGATGTTTGATCGATACCTCTTTCAAAACGATAACGGGCATCAGTTTGGATATTGAATTTGCGACCGGTGGTTGCAATATTTATGGCATCAGAAACCGCCGCTTCAAGTAAAATATTTGTAGTTTCTAAGTTACATCCAGAATTGTTTGAGCCGATAATTCCAGATAGCTCTAAGATTTTTTGATCATCTGCAACTACTACTGCTTGTTCATCTAAAATAAATTCATCATTTTTTAGTGAAATGAATTTTTCATTGTTTTTGGCAAAGCGAATATATAAAGAGCCGTTGATTTTAGAGGCATCAAAAGCATGCATTGGACGATTCAAACATAACATAACATAATTAGTTACATCAACAATTGCTGAAATTGAATTAAGTCCAACAGCAGTTAACTGATCTTTCAGCCATTTTGGAGATTCACAATTTTTAACATTTTTAATATAGCGAAAAGCGCCGTATTTGCAGGCTTCCAAGGCCTCATTTTTAATCTCAATTGGTAGGGTAAATGTTGAATTTATTTTATCTATTTCTAATTTCTTTAATTTACCAATACCGCTTGCTGCCAGATCGCGTGCGATTCCATAAGCTCCCAAACAATCGCCGCGATTTGGCGTAACATTTATTTCAATTACCGCATCATCAAGTGAAAAAACTTCAGTAATTTTGGTTCCAACGGTCCATTTTTCATCAATTTCAATAATTCCCTCATCTTCATTGCCAATTCCAAGTTCTTTTGCTGAGCACAGCATTCCATTACTTTCAACGCCAGCAATTTTGGCTTTTTTAATAATCATTTGATTGGTTGGAATTACTGCGCCAATTTTTGCGTAAGCAACTTTAATTCCAGATCTCGCATTTGCAGCGCCGCAAATTATTTGTAAAGGATTTGGTGAGTCTGAAGTTTGAACCAAGCAAATTTTTAATTTCACAGAATTTTCATGGGGTTTGGCTTCAATAATTTGGGCAACTTCAAAAATTTCAAGGCTTTTTGCTTTATTGTCAAGCGACTCTACTTCTAAACCAATATCAGTAAGAGTTTTACATATCTCATCTATCGATGCAGAAGTTTCTAGGTAATTTTTAAGTAGAGATAAAGTGAATTTCATTTTGATTGTATAAATAAAAGAGACGTTTATTTGGTATATAACCTCTGGTGCTATCTTAAGCTAATCACCCTCACCCTAACCCTCT
>CALBSF010000100.1 GCA_937927795.1 uncultured Rickettsiales bacterium | reverse complement strand
ATTTTGCGTTAAGTGATGCTGCCCTGCCGCCAATAAACCCGTTTTCCATTTAAACACTTTTATCGACTTTTTGCCGTTAGCTCGTGGCAAATGCAACGCGTAATCAATCACTAAGTTTTGGGCTTTTGGCAACAAAAACAACAGCGATAATTGCACCGTTTCATTCATGCTTATTTGTGTTTTATTAAGACTAAAATCAAGATTTTTTATATTCAATTTTTGCGGATTCGTAATTTTTTCTTGAGCTAAGCCCTTGTTTAAATAAATCTTCTTGGCGCTCATAGTCTATTTTTGCTGTATCAGAAGCAATAGCGGTAACATTATATTTTCTTTGTTTTGCATCTCTTTCACTTTTTAATCTTTCTAAAATTAGTGGATCATTATCAACTATTTCAACTAATTTATCTCCAGTCTTAACCTTAGAGCCATCGCTTACATACCATTTATTAATTCTGCCAGAAACCGGCGCATTAATAGTTTGCGCTCTATTATTTGGATCGATAGCAATAACATAGCCAAACCCTTTAGAGGTTTGCCTCCACGGCGTTATAATCAATATTAAAATTATAATAGCCAAAAAAATTAAAGAAATTCTTGGTAAATTCTTTAAAAATTCTGGCAAATCAATTGATTTTAATGTTTTAAAATAATCTAAATCATTTTTCATAGATTTTGCTCAAATTCTTGTAAATCTTTTATTGATGAGAAGTTAATCATTTTTTCATAATTGATAAATCCATAAGAATCAAACTCATCAATTTCATCTCTTCTATTTGAAAAACAAATTATGGTTGAATAATGTTCTTTGGTTAAATAATTCATGATTTTTTTGCGCATTTTTAAGCTCAATATATCAAAAATCTCAGTAATAATTATTATTTTTGGTTGTAATAAAAGAGTGCGCGCGGTTTTTAATAGAATTTTTTCTGACTCTGAAAATGGCCATCCAGATGGAATTATTCTTGTTGATAATCCTTCTTCAAACCTTGAAATCACAAGATCCAGACCAGTAATTTTTAATATCTCATTAACTTGTTTTCTAGTTATTTTTTGATCATGGAAAGTTAAATATTCTTCAATTGTGCCTTCTAATAACTGCGAATTATCGATGATAGAAATTTTTGAACGCAAATCAAAACAATCTAAATTTTCTATATTAATTTCATTGAACTCAATATTGCCAGATTGCGGCAGATGTAACCCATTTATTAGCTCGATAATTAATTTTTGGGTTGAACTATGCTTGGTTGCTAATAAATAATTTTTGCCAGATTTAAATTCAAAATTAAAAATATAATCTTTGCCAAAAGATGATTCTTTAACATTATCAAATTTTATATTAATTTTATCTGCATCCAATATTTCTCCTCTTTTTTCATTAAGAGGGATGTTATAAAAATTAGTTAGTTTTTCGCAGGCTCCAACCATATCATAAAAGCTTTCAAAGTCAGATCCGAGCCTTGATATTCCATATAAAATTGATGATAAAACTAATTCTGACGCAACTAATTGCCCTAAAGTTAATTGCGATTTTAAAACTAAATATCCTCCAAGCATTAGCAAGGCTGAGCTTGCTATTGCATATAAGGCTAGTAATAAAATATTTTGTGAAAATAGGCTTTTAAAATGCTTTTTTCTTTCTTTTAGATATTGATTGGTTATGAAATCAATTTTATATTTTGCATAATTTTGCCCAACTTCTGATTTAAATATCACGTTATTTCTAGCAATATCTTCAAGCCATCCAGCTAAATCATATTTTTTTCTACTTTCAAAAAATGATGAAATAATCGCATTTTTGATATATATTTTGCAGATAAAATAAATTGCAATAACTATAAGTAAGCTAAATAAAAGAAGTATCGGGTGATAACAGGAAATTAAAATGAGCCCCAAAATGCTTTGTAATATTACTGTAAAAGTTTTGGTTAAAAATTTAGGTATAGTTTTTTGTACGGTAATTACATCAAAAAAGCGATTAGTTAACTCGGTTTGATTTGATTCTTGGAACGATCTGTGATCGGCATAAAGCAGCTTTAAACTTATTTCGGAAGCTAATCTGGCAAAAATTTTTCTTTGAAAAATTTCCGCTACATAAAATTGTATAGAATTAAAAACTCCAGATAAGGTAAGTAAAATCAGCAAAATAACGCCTAAAATAATAATTGGCTGAAGAATTGCGGTAAATAAAACTGAATTGATTAATAATTGAATTAATACAGGAATTGCAAGGCTTAGCAAACTGATAATTATTCCGTAAATAGCGGCATAAATTAACAAATTTTTTTCTGGTGAAAGAATATTTTTGATGA
>CALBSF010000099.1 GCA_937927795.1 uncultured Rickettsiales bacterium | reverse complement strand
TGAACTAGCAGCCGCAGAAGGTGAACTAGCAGTAGAGGTGGTCGGAGTTCCACCAGTTGTAGGGGCTGAACTAGCAGTAGAGGTGGTCGAAGCTAATACTGCCGCAGGAGAAGGAGAGGAAGATGAAGATTGAGGTGGGGGAGGAGGCACCAATTGTCTTGCTTGTGACAATCCTCTTAAATGCGATTCAAAATGGCTATTCGAGCGAACAGAGCTTAGCAATCTTGAAAATAATCCTTTAATGCCATCAAAAGTCTGGCTAGCTACAGTAGAAGCATCATAAACAAAATCAGTCCATGGCTTAATTGCATCAGGTAAAAAAGTTCCATTTGCTAGTTTTTCACCAATTGCTGCAGCTGGACTTCTAGTAAAATTAGCTTTATCTTTTTCTAAACCAATGACTGAGGGCAATGTTCCATTTAATTGCGCCATTTGTCCAACACTAGACGCTGCTTGCGCCATTCCAAAACCAGCCAACTTATCTGTAAGAGCCATAAATTAAAAATTTAAATTAATATTATTCCACTGTTAAAATCTATAGGCAATTCCAACTTTTGTTATAACTAAATGAGCTTTAAAAACTGAGTTGCGCCCCAGAATGTCTCCCCTAACATTTCTTGCGGTTTGAGCGGTAAAATCCTGAAAATTTACCTCAGAATTTATTGAGAAGTCATCATTTATATCAAATTTTAATCCAGCGCCATAAAATCCGCCACCAGCAAAACCGCTATTGCTTTGACTTATTGTTGAATTTCCAGATGTATAATAATCATCTTTGGTTTTATAATTAATTTGTGAATAGCCAGCAAGAGCATAAATGGCAAAATAATCGGTTATATCATATCCAATATCAACCCTGATACCTGAGCGATAATTAATCTCTAGTGACCTAGAGTCATCTTCTCCAGATGCCAATACGATACCTGATTTTTTAGTTTTAAGGTTATTTTTTTCAATAAAAATACCAGGCGCCAAATAAAGTCCGTCAAAATTAATTGCATATTTATAATTTAAGCCAAATCCAAGATCTGATCCTTTAAAGCTGTCTGAATCTTGCTCTATATTTCCTAATGAATTTTTATATTCTTGACGAAATGTGGTTTTAGAAAAAATTCCATCAATTCCA
>CALBSF010000098.1 GCA_937927795.1 uncultured Rickettsiales bacterium | reverse complement strand
GTTTTAACCACGCAAATTCCCAAATATTTATCATCCACCCCCACAATTTCTTTTAGATCAGCAACCGCCATATCATGATCTTTTCCAGAAATTTCAGATCTATCAGTTACAACAGATTTTAATTTATTAATATGATGAATAGTAAAAAGACTTTCTCTTGGAATTGTTTTAATAATATCTCTAAACGCTTCGTAACTATCCATAGCTAGAGCAGCATCAAATTCAGCTTCATCAATTAAAGGCTCTTCAACCGACATTATTTTTCCAGCTAAAAATTTTCTGCTCCATTTAGTGGTCCACTCATCGCTGCGCGGATATTTCTTGAGCTTAGTAAATAATTCAAGAGAAGTTTGATCTTGGAAATTTGAGTAATCTTCTTCAAATTTTGTCATGGGATGATAATTTAAAAATTTTTTTAAATTAATTTAGACTAATGGGCGCAATTGTATTGTAAATTGCTATTCTGGCTTCACATTTAATTTTACTGTTGATGTTTTAGTTTAAGACTCATCAAAATTTGCCCAATTTTAATTGATGTTGACTACTAATTAATAATAAGTATTATTTAATAATAATTTATATTAACAAAAACTTTTTACCTATGACTGCAGTTACAATAAAAAATGATGACATCGTTTCTTTAAAAGTGCCTCACTATCTTGTTGAAAGACTCGATAATATCGCTGAAAAAGAAGATAGAAGCAGAAGTTCTTTGATTAGAAAGCTTATCGTTAACTACATAGAAGATTATGAAGACGTCAGAGATGCGATGAAAGCTCGCGCTTTCTACGAAAAAAATCCCAATTCTACCACTTCACTTGATGAATTAATGAGTAGTATGAATGTATCCAATAAAGAGCTAGATAAAATTAATCTAGATTAAAATGTGGCAAATTAAGTTTGGTAATGAGGCGGAAAAACAAATGCGCACAATTGATCGCAGCGCTTCTTTAAAAATTCAAAAATATCTTAAAGAAAGGGTGGCTCTAAACCCAACGAGCTTCGGCAAAGCATTGTCTATTAATTTAAAAGGATTTTGGAGATATAGAATTGGTGATTATAGAGTGGTATGCGATCTTAGAGAAAATGAGCTTGTGGTGTTGGTTGTTAAAGTTGGGCATAGAAGTAAAGTCTATGATGGTTTTTAAGTTACTATAATTTTAAATCTAATGGGTTAGAATCTCTTTCGCCTGCTCTTGCTGCCGTCTTATTCTTTGTGCCCAAATGCCTGGAGTTGCAGCTAAATCAGGAGAATCAGAAGTATTTACCAACCCAGCTTCTTGCATCATAGATTTTCTATCAAAGCCACTTTCATTACTATATTTTTTCATTACTTCTTCAATAGGCATATCACTTCTTTTTGCAATTTCACAAGTTACATTTTCTCTGGCTTGTAAATCAACCATTACTCCTGTCTTGCAATCAAAAATCATCATTGAGGCATAGCCAATTGTTCCGCCGCCTTTTTCATATTTTAACGGATTGCCTTTATCGTCAACTTCAACTACAAAGCCGGGGCCTTGAAATTTGCGCATTCTTGGCTCTTTTCCTGCAGCAATATCTTTTCCAATGTCGCCTTGATTGGCTGGAATGCGATCTTTACTAATTGTTTCTTCCCACATCAAATCAATCGTATCTTTGGTAAAAAACTTATTTACTCCTTCAGTTCCATATTCAGCGGTTCCGGGAAATCCTCTAAAAAATTCTGTAAAAAATCTTGCAGAATCTGATGATGAACAAAACATTCCGCCAGCAGCATTTGCACCGCTAAAACGCGTAGGATCAACTAATTCGCCGCGATCTATCCACGGAGTTCTGGTTACAGAGTCTTCAGGCATTAATTCTAATTGATGAGGAAGCTTAGTTTCATTAAACGGCTCTAAATGGGTTGTTGAAGCCCTGCCCTCAACTGGCTGCAACATAAAATCAGTTGTAAGCTGCTTATAATCTTTCATCTTATTGTGCACTTGGTAATATGATTTTTCTAATGCTAGACCAAGCAAAATATAGCTCAAATTACTATATTGATGTGCGCCATATTGACCTTTTGGCAGCTCAATATCTGGCATATCGCCTGGACCTTGCGCCTTTGGCTTTCCTGTTTCATCAAGTAAACCAGAGGTGTCTTCAAGTAACAATAAATCAGGAACTGAATATTCTTTTGCAACTCCTTCTTTTTCAAATAATCTTTGCTGCGCTCTGGTTAAATCACCAATTCCAGCCATGTGAGTTGTAAGATCCGCAAGAGTTGCATCTTTACTTGAGCTAGAAAAAAAATCCATGATTCTTGCTTGCAATTCTTCACCTTGCCTTGGATATTTTTTTTCTAAAAATTGCTGCATTGCATCTGATGCAAAAAATTGCAGAGCATTTTGTTGTAAATTAATAATGCCTTCTTGCTGCATCATGTAAGCAAGCCCAGCATATCGCACCTTACCGATTGAGCCTTCGCCAAAAAGAGTATGTTCATTTGCAATTGCGCGCCCTTCCAAATCACTTGGGCCGACAGCTTCAAAAACCCCAGAATTATATCTGGCAATTGCAAAATTAGTAACAGTTGAATCTTTGGTTGGTCCTTGATTAACTCTATTTAAATCATCTGTAATTTTTGGCATAAATTAAATTTGTTAAATATTAAATCAAAATTACGAATTATTAGCCATGACACTGCTTATATTTCTTACCACTACCACAAGGGCAAGATTCATTTCTTCCAACATTTCCCCAGGTTGAAGGATCTTTTGGATTTCTTTCTTCTGCCTTCACATTTAATCTCACCGTTGATGTTTTATTTTGAGGCTCATTAATTTGCTCAATTTCAGTGCTTGGATCGCGCCTAGTTTCAAAAGTTTGTTGTTTTGGTGCTCTGGCAATTAAATTTAAAAAACCTTCTTGCTGCTCTTCTAAATTAATTTGAACGTGAGAAACTCTGCTAACCACCTGCTCTTCTATTCTTAGCATCATTTCTTCGAATAAATTAAAAGCATCTCTTTTATATTCAATTAGTGGATCCTTTTGGGCGTAAGCTCTTAAATTTATTCCATGTCTTAATTTATCTAAAGAAAGCAAATGATCTTTCCATTCAGAATCAAGAGTTAGTAAGAAAATTTGTTTTGCAACTTGATGTATCGCTTCTTTGCCATAAAGATTTTCTTTTTGTTTAAAGATTTCAACGGCTAAATTTTCAACAAATTGCAGAATTTCTTTTTCAGTTACGCCATCTTTTTGTGATTCTGATTTTAAATCGATTTTTAATCCGTAAATTCTAAAAATTTCTTTTTCTAAAAGTGAAATTTCCCATTGTTCAATATAAGAATTTTTTGGAATACAATCTTCAATAAGCTCTTGATTTATTTGAGTTGCAAAGCTTTTTATTTTTGTAGAAATATCTTTAGAATCAATAATTTCATTTCTTAAATTAAAGATTGAGAATTAAAAATTAAGAAATGAGAATTGAAAACAAAAAAGGATAGGCATATAACCTTTTCTCTGTTTTTAATTTTCAATTCTCAATTTATTAACTATTTATAAATAGGTCCGTAAGTTGAGCAAGCTCTGTAGTCGGAACCTTCCTTATCCATACCGAAGGCATTCCATGATGCCGGGCGGAAAATCTTGTCGTCTTCTACATTATGCATACAAACAGGAATACGTAGCATAGATGCCAGAGTTATTAAATCCTGTCCGATGTGTCCATAGCTGATGGCGCCGTGGTTGGCTCCCCAGTTGTTCATTACCGAATAGACATCACGGAATGCAGGTTTGTCGCATAGGCGGGGTACAAACCAAGTAGTAGGCCATGTGGGGTCTGTACGCATGTTCAGTACCTGATGGATTTCCGGATCAATATCTACTGTCCAGCCTTCTGCCAGTTGCAATACTGGACCTAAGCCTTTTACCAGATTAAGACGCATCATGGTGACAGGCATACCGCCTTTAGACAAGAAATTGGAAGAGAAACCGCCTCCACGGAAATAGTCGCGATCTGCCGGATACCAGGTTG
>CALBSF010000097.1 GCA_937927795.1 uncultured Rickettsiales bacterium | reverse complement strand
TGAAATTGCACTCATTGATCTAGCAATGTCATCAGCCAAGCCAATAACCCTTGAAGCCTTTGTTCCTGCTGATGGTTCAAATTCGTGAAGAGTAACTACTGGCCCTAATTTTGCACCAATTGCAGTTCCATAAACACCAAAATCTTCTAAAACTTTTACTAATAATTTTGACTGCTCTTCAATAACATTTTTGGCAATTTTTTTATCTTTATTTTCAGCCGATCTGTCAGTTAGAAGGTCTGCGGTTGGTAATTGATAAGTTGATTTTTTGTGATTTGGTTTTTTAGTTTTACTTATTTTTAATTTTTGTTTTAAATCTTCTTTTGTTTCGATTTCTTCTTCAGCCTCCTCATCATCCGATTCTTCTTCATTGCTATCGTCATTTTCTTCAGCTTCTTCTTCATCTTCGTTATTAGCAAAAAAGTTTTTTTTGACAATCTCACCATCAGCATTTTCCAAAAGAAGATCTGGCTCTTTTTTAAAAAATAAAATTATTTTCTCAAATAATAATCTAATACTAACTGTTGAATAACGGAAAAAATATCTCCAATCTTCAAAGGTTATTTCTATTATTACTGAAATTAGTGCAATCGAAAGTAATAATGCTATAAAGGCAATTAATGGAAGCGGTAAATAAGGAATTTTAATTAAAATAAAACTTCCATTTACTCCTCCAAGAGAGCTAAAACTCCACCATTTGGGCTGAGGAAGGCAGGCAAAAAATATTGAGAAACATAAAACACAAAATGGGGTGATGATTAGTTTTGGTAAAAGATTTTTAATGCCATGAGGACTTGCTATTTTTGTGCCAATAGAAAAAAATATTAAACATAAAAAAAATGCTGATACTCCAACTAATTGAAACATTAAATCAGATATGTGAGAACCAAAAGATCCAAAATAATTATTGATTTTCTCGCTAGTAGAAACCGTGTTGAATGATGGGTCGTTAATATCAAAGCTAAATAAAGAAAGAGTAAGAATCAGCGAAAAACCAATTAGGCAAAGCCCTAAAAGGCGCGTAAATAAACGAAATAAAATGTAAGAAATGTTGTTATTTGACATTCTTTATGGCATTGGAATTTCTGGAAATTCTGACATATTTTCAGAATTTGATTCTGGCTTATTTGTGCCCTTTTTATTTTGAGATTTAGACGTTTTCTTTTGATTTATATTTTCTTGAGATTCTTGCTGCTGCTGTTGTTGTAAAAAATATGGAGGAACTTCAAAATCCATAGGAGGAGAGTTTGCTTGATCTGCAGCCGTATCTTGCGATTGATTTTGAGGAGTTACTATAATTGGTTCTTGAGGCTTCACCTCTTGAGGTTTTGAATCAGGAGTTGGATTTGAAGGATTTGAGGCATTGGCATTTGAAGAAGTCGTTTTTGCTAATTTGCTTAAAACTGAATCTTGGTAATTTTTATATGCAGCTTTACGATTTTTCTTTTCTTTATCTAAAATCACTTGTTCTTTTTGCTTTTCTTCATCATATTTTTTTTTGAAATCCACAATCATTACACACGCGCCATTATCCCAACATCTGGCCTTGCCGCAATCGCAAGCATTTGTAAGTGCCTGTGTGCACATTACGAAAGGATTGAGTTTAACTCTGCAATTACCTGCGCAACCGTTGCCAAATTGCCGCCAAACTCCTTTTTGAGACTCGCAAATTGGTCTTTCATCAAAAGATGTTTCTCTAGCATTTTGTGCAAAAACATCAAAAGATGAAAAAATAAAAATCGCAACTATGTAATAAATTTTTTTTATCATGAAAATAATTTTTTAATTTGAGTGATTATTTCATCTCCCATCTTTTCACAAGAAACTTTATCTTCGCCCACCTTAGCAATATCAGCAGTTCTGATTCCATTATTTAAAACATTTTCAATTGCTTGCTCAATTAAATCAGCTTCTTTTGAATAATTAAAAGAATATCTAAACATCATTGCTAAACTCAAAATTGTTGCAATTGGGTTAGCGAGATTTTTTCCGGCAATGTCAGGCGCAGAGCCGTGAACCGGTTCATATAAAGAATATTGTTTGCCATTATTTTGTTTTGCGCCAAGGCAAGCGGAAGGAAGCATGCCAAGCGAACCAGTAAGCATTGATGCAACGTCAGATAAAATATCACCAAACATATTTCCAGTTACCATAACATCAAATTGTTTTGGATTTCTAACTAATTGCATCGCCGCATTATCAACATACATGTGAGAAAGCTCGATTTGGGAATATTGATCTTTACCAATTTGAGTAACTACTTGTCGCCACATTTCGGTGGTTTCAATGACATTTGCCTTATCAACTGAACATAGTTTTTTCCCTCTTTGCGCCGCTAAGTCAAAAGAAACTTTTGCTATTCTTTCAACTTCTTTTGAGTTGTAGGTCATGGTATTAATACCTTGTTTTGAGCCATCTGGCAAGGTTTTTACACCTCTTGGTTCGCCAAAATAAAGATCACCAGTTAATTCACGAACAATCATTATATCAAGCCCGGATACAATTTCTTTTTTTAAGCTAGAGCTGTCAGATAAAGCATCAAAAACCTTTGCTGGGCGCAAATTAGCAAAAAGCTCTAATTCTTTTCTCATTCCAAGCAAACCGCGCTCTGGGCGATGTTGATATTCTAAACTTTCCCATTTATAGCCACCAACCGCGCCAAGTAAAACCGCATCACTTTCTTTTGCTAATTTTAAAGTTTGCTCAGGAAACGGCGTTCCAACCGCGTCATAAGCTACTCCGCCAAGTAGTGCATTTTCACATTCAAATTTTTTGTCGGTATTTTTATTAAAAAAATCAATTACTCTTTTAGCTTGCAAAACCACTTCTGGCCCTATTCCATCACCATCTATTAGTAGAATTTTTTTGGTCATTTTTTTAATTTGTTAGTTTTTTATATAATTTTTTAGCTCTAAAAATAATTTTTCAAATAGTTCTTCTGCCTTAGAATTTAGCCATTTTAAAGAATTAATATCGTAAGAAAAATAATCTGCCCCAGAAAAAGGTGAAGAATACCAAATTTTTTGAGTAGCTTGATGACGATTAATTATATAAGTTTTTTTACTTTCTTCAATTATTATTGTTAAAATTCCATCAGAATATTCAACATCAAGTTTTGAATTTATATCTTCACTTTCAAGCCTTTCAAATATTGACTGTAGCGTATTATCGCAATTTTCTAAAAAATCTTTTTCTATCATATATTTATGGATAAATTAAGCCAAAATTCCAACCATCACCATTTTTGGTGTAAATTTCTCTTTTGTGAATTCTAAATTCGCCTTCTTGCCAAAATTCAATTCTTTTTGGAACCACTCTAAAACCTGACCAAAATGGCGGTCTTGGAACATCTTGATTGGCAAAATTTTGCTCTATTTCATTAATACGATTAGTAAATTCTTCCCAATTTTCCATATCGCAAGATTGCTTGGAAGCCCAAGCTCCTATTTGGCTTTCTCTTCTTCTTGAGGCAAAATAATCATCCGCTTCTTTTGCACTGACCTTTTCAACCGCGCCTTCAATTCTTATTTGATAGCCAAGAATTCCCCAATAAAAACATAAAGCAACATTAGGATTTTTTGATAACTCTTTGCCTTTGCGACTAGTTAAATTGGTAAAAAAGCAAAATCCTCTTTCATCAAATTTTTTTAACAAAATCATTCGAGAAGATGGGCAATTATTTTCATCAATAGTTGAAAGACACATGGCTGTTGGTTCGACGATGTTTTTATTGGTCGCAGCCAAATTTAACCATTGATGAAATTTTTCAAATGGCTCTTGCAATGAAACTTTTTTTGATATACTCATTTTATAGATTTTTATAATAAATTAAAAACTTTATGAATCCAAAATTCCGTTTATTTTTTCGTATAGCAATAATTTTTATAGTATTATTACTGATGATTCAACCATATAATTCATATTGCAATATAACATCAAAATGTGAGCCGCTTAGTTTTTCTTCACTTATTCCAAAAAGAGAAGGTAAAATTGAAGCTAAGATTAGCTTTGGGATCAAAAATTATATTGAAGGATTGGAAATAAAAACGCAGCAAGTTTCTTTAGTGACGGTTAGTGGTAGAAAAAATATTATTAATTATACCGTAAAAAATAATGGCAAAAAATTTGTTCGTTTTAGAGTTCAGCCATTTTTTAATCCGGAAGATTTAGACCATGCTATTAAAATTTATCACTGCCCTTGCGGTGGTCAAAAAAAAGTTAAAGGTGGTGAGGAGGTTACTTTAAAAATGGAATTTTCTATTTCTGATTATGGAATCTCTAGATTGAAAGGTATTGAAGAGGCGAAGCAAAATAAAATTGAAAATGAAGAAAATCAAGATTTTATTCTCCTTAAGGATGGCGTAATTGGGCTTGAATTTATAAGATACTAAAAGATTCTTACAAGAAAGATCTAGTAAGCAAAAGTCACAAGCAATCTAAAAGCTATTGATAGCAAATCCAGATAATTCCGTCAATAGATTTAGGTTTTGGTATATAATCTATCATATTGCTTTATGGCAAACCTATCGGTCATTCCTGCGATATAATCGCAAACTAAAACGGCTAATTGTTTTTGATTAAATGCTTCATTTTCCTTGAGCTGCATCAATTGCGGAGAATTCATATAAAAATTAAACAATGTTTTAATTATATTTTTAGCATTTTGAGTCATTAAATTAACCGTTTGATGACGATACATATTTTCCATCAAAAAAGCTTTCAAACTTTGATGAA
>CALBSF010000096.1 GCA_937927795.1 uncultured Rickettsiales bacterium | reverse complement strand
AATAAAAGAACATTTAAGTCAAATGGGCGGTTTTGAAAAAGAAATAAAATTGCAAGAAGCCTTGATTTTGTCGATGACTAAAAAGGAAAGACAAAAACCAGAAATTTTAAATTCTTCAAGAAAATGGCGAATTGCAAAAGGCGCTGGAAGCAATATTCAAGAGGTTAATCGTCTTTTGAAAAAATTTAAAGATATGCAAAAAATGATGAAAAAATTTGGAAAAATTGATCCAAAGAAAATGCAAGAAATGATGGATAGCGAAGAATTTAAAAAAATACCAAAAACTTTTTAAAATGCCATCTTTTAAACAAACCAAAGCCCTGCCCTATTCAGCTGAGTTCCTGCATGACATGATTATGGATATTGAAAAATATCCAGAATTCTTACCTTGGTGCAGCCAAGCAAAAATTACTAAAATAATTTCCAACAATAGTTTAGAGGCAATTTTATTGATTAATTTTAAAAATTTATTTGAAAAATATACTTCCCTTGTAAATCATGGAAAAAATGATGAAGGATATTTTATTGATGTAAATGCAATTCAAGGTCCATTTAAAAAATTGACCAATCAATGGCGTTTAAAAAATATCGAAAATCATTGTCAAATTGAATTTTTTGTTGAATTTGAATTTAATTCATTTTTACTTGAAAAAATGATCGGAGCCATCTTTGAAAAGGCGGCTGTAAGAATGATGGACGCTTTTGAAGTTAGGGCGGAGTTTTTAAAGAAGCTTGGTTAAGAAAAATATTTAAAAAAATCATTGACCAAATCAATCAGACAAGGATTATGTTTATAATTTTAAATATAAATTAATTTTTATAGAATGTTTGAATTAGATTCGATAATTGAAAAGTTAAGAAGAGAGTTTCGCGGCGAAAAAAAAGCCGTTTCTAGCAGCAGCGGCAATAAAAGAGTTGAGATTACTGAATCATCAGGTGAATCCACTCATCAAAAAACTTTATTTTTAAACATTGAAGATTATGGCCGCCTAGGAGAGAGCGTAAGGTTTACTATAACAGAAGATTCTAAAACAGGAATATTTACAATTACTCGAGGACATTTTGCTGGACGCGGAACTGCAACAGAATTTAAAGGGAACTCTCTTGAAGAAATCTTGCCAGACTTAAATTACCCTTTTCTTACAGAGCTATTATTTGAAGAAGTTACTACATTTGATGTAACTCCACCTCGCCGCTCCCTATCCTCTAGCCCAAGGAAAGCATCTTCTGCTGCGGGCGCAGGTGGTGGAGCATGGGGAGGCCCAAGAGAATCTTCGATTGAGCCAGTAAAATTATCAAATTACGAAAAGCTTAAGATATATTTAGAAAGAATATTAGGGAAACAAAATGAAGAAAAGTTTGGAATAAAATGGCATGAGCAAGCAAACCATGAAATACCAGGAGATACAATAATAAAGTTGGTCAATACTGGAGGTTCGAGTAGAGCAGATTGGGAATTATTTGGAGGAAGCACAACAATTGAATTTCCCGTTACAAAAGGAAAACTATATGGCTCTAATGGAAAAAAATTTGATAAAACCTCTTTTAAGCAATTCGCATCCAACTTAGAAGCGCTTTTAGATGAAAGAAAACCAAAAACTACAAGCACAAAAGATCCTTCTTCGAGAAAAGAACCAGGAGGAGATCGAAGAAGAATGCTACTAGAATCACCAGCATCTGTCCATAGCACTAAAACAGAGATAGCTACATCTCAATTTTCTCTGCTTGGAGGAGTTAGACTAGCTTGGGGAACAGGTCCAGTTTTGGTGCCAGGAGGCGGTAGTGCGTTAGCTGCAGATGGAACTACAGGACGACTCAGAAGAAGAGGTGGTAGCGTTAGAAGTACAGAAGAAGGCGATAGATCACCAGATTCAGCTTTGCATGGTATAATAAGAAAATTGGTTAAAGAAAATGGGGAATTAAAACTTGAAAATGAAGAACTAAAAAAAGTGGAGGGATTGTTTTCTTTAGAATTAAGAAAATTAAGGGCAGATCTTGCAAAATCTCAAGAAGATCTTGCAAGATCCACTGAAAGAGCAGCTAGATATAAAGCTATCGCTGAACAGCATGAAAAGGCTTTCGTAGATTTGAATCGTTTGAAAGAAATAGTAGAAAATGATAGGGATTCAGCACGCGCTGAAATTGATAGATTAAAAGCTACGATTCGCCAATTATCACAACAGGGAGCCGAGGAAGAAAAAAGAACTGCTTTGCTTTGTGATCTTGAAGCAAGATTATCAGAAGCTACCGCCACTAAAGAAGCAATCGAACAGGTCAACGCTAGATTGCAAGAAGAGATAAAATCAGCGCAAACTAATTTTCAAGAAGCTTTAGATCAAATTCAAGCCGCAACCTCACGAAAATTTCAAGAATTTCGTGCATTAAGAGATCGAGCCCTGTTAGAGCTAGATGTTAAATTCAAAGAAGCTGAAAGTCTGAATAAAAGACTAAAAAGAGAGACAGAAGAAGGAATTGCTTCACTAGAAGAAACAAGATTAGAATTAGAAGCTGCAAATCGTAATTTGGCTAAACAAAAAGAAGAATTTGTCGTATTAGAAGCAAGATTGCAAGTTATAGAGGCTGAAAAAGATAAAGCTTATGAAGATGTTGCGCAAGAAAAAGAGCGTCATAGCAGAGAAGTTGATGCTAGGATTAGGGAAGCAAAACAGAGGGAATCTATAGCCTTAAGCGTGGTTGCAGCCGCCACAGTAGATATAACACCATCTGAAATTGAAGAAAATCCAGCCTTACTCCAACAAATGGAATTGCTCAGGTTATCACACAAAGAATCATTGGAGGAAGTAGTAAAAATTAGGGAAGAACTAGCAGCAGCAAGAGCCGAAAAAGCCGAAATACAAGAAAAATCGAGGGCAGATCTAGAACAAGCAAGAAAAGCCTTGGAAGAACAAGCTCAAAGATTCAGAACCGACAAAGAGGCTCTAGAAAAAATTAGTACGGAAATAGGAGCACAATTAGTAAACCTAAGAGCAGAATTAGCTTCAAAAACATCCACAGATAAAAAAGCAGAAGAATTAACCGCACGATTAAAAACTGCCGAAGAACAAAGAAAAGCAATCGAGACTGAATTAGTTTTAGTTAATCAAAAATTAGAAGAGGCCACTCAAGAATTAGCAGAGCTAAAACAAAGGCATTTCGAAGAATTAGGTAAAATTAGACGAGAAAAAGATCAAGAAGTTGTAGATGCAACAAGAGCTAGAAATGAAGCATTGGCGGAAGTTGAAGCCACTAAAGGATCGATCCAAACATTACAAGAAGCTTTAGCAAGAGCTAAAGCAATCAAAACTGAAGGAGAAGGAGAATTAAATTCTCAGTTAGCAGCCTTGAAAGCAGACTTGGCAATCCAGACAGATCTATTAAAACTTTCTAAGGAAGAATTATCTAGAGCGAAAGCTGATAAAGACGCAAGCGATGCTAATTACAGAAGATTATTAGAGGAAGAAAGAGAAAACAATAGGAAACAAGTAGACGCTTTGAATCAAGCAGCAAGTGATGCAAGAGTGCTCATTTTACAATATGAAGCAAAAATATCTTCCATACAAGCTCAATTGGATGAAGCTACTGCATCAGGAAAATCAGGAGAAACAAAAATCGCCGCCCTACAAGCTACATTAGCTGAACTGAGATCATCAAAAGCTGAGGTAGAACAAAATCTATCTAGAGCTGAATCCTTATCATCAGAATTAAAAAAAGAAATCATTGCAATACAAGAAGCGCATGCAAAAGCGATTAAAGAACAACAAGAGCGCAATAGTGCAACAATTCAAGATATCAGAAAAACTATAGAGGAATTAGTAGCAGAAAAAGTAAAAAGTGAATCAGAAATAACAACACTAAAATTAAGAATCAGAAATGCAGAAAGCTTAACTACGCAAGTTACTGCTTTACAAGGTCAGCTAGAAGCATTAGAAGGCGAAAAGCGATCAAAACAATTGGAATTAGATAAAGCTAACGCTGAATTAGAATCAGCCAAAGAATCAAAAGCTAATTTACAGCGAGAATTTGAAAGTAATTTAAGTAGAATCAAGCTAGAATGTGCTGAAGAAGTTGCAACTTTACAACAAAGTAGAGATGCAGCAATTTCTAGAATTAGAGCAAATGAAGCTGAAATAGAAGCTATAAAAGATGTTTTATTGAAAGCCAGAAGTGGAGATGATGAGGAAAAAGTTATTTTAAGAGGCACAATAACAAATTTACGAGCGGATTGTGCAATACAAAGCCAGAGGTTATTTCAATTAGAAGCTGATTTAGAAGAAGCTTTAGAATCCAAGAAAGCGGCTGAGCAAAGGCATTTAAGAGAATTAAGGGAGCAAGGAGAAATTGCTCGAAAAGCATCGGAAGATTTAAATGCTAAATTATCGGCAGAACAAGCAACCGCCTCTAAATTTAAATCAGACGCTAATTTATTAAATATTTCTCTGGAAGAATTAACTCGCTCTTCAGCCACAAAAGATACTTCCATAAAAGAATTAGAAGCTTTAATAAAAGAAACAAAGGAATTAGAAAAGCAAGCTACATTAAGAGCAACTCAAACTCGAGATGAGCTAGCTAGAACAAAAGAAGAAATGGCTCTTGCACAAACTCGTTATGAAAAAGGTTTGAGGGAAGCTGGGAATGATGCTCAAAGGACAGTTTCAAGCATTAGAGACCAAAAGGTTGAATTAGAAAGACAAAATCGAGATTTAGAATTAACAGTAGGACGCCTAGAGGCTGATTTATATGCTGCTAGAGCAGGAAGTGCAGAATCAGATGATTTAAGACGCCAGTTAGATGATGCAAAACAAGCACAAGAGCGAATGGCAGGTTTGTTGGCTGGGGTTCAAGCTGATCTTGAGGAATCTAGGGGATCTTTGGATCGAATTAGGGAGGAACTAGCAGCAGCAAGAGCCGAAAAAGCCGAAATACAAGAAAAATCGAGGGCAGATCTAGAACAAGCAAGAAAAGCCTTGGAAGAACAAGCTCAAAGATTCAGAACCGACAAAGAGGCTCTAGAAAAAATTAGTACGGAAATAGGAGCACAATTAGTAAACCTAAGAGCAGAATTAGCTTCAAAAACATCCACAGATAAAAAAGCAGAAGAATTAACCGCACGATTAAAAACTGCCGAAGAACAAAGAAAAGCAATCGAGACTGAATTAGTTTTAGTTAATCAAAAATTAGAAGAGGCCACTCAAGAATTAGCAGAGCTAAAACAAAGGCATTTCGAAGAATTAGGTAAAATTAGACGAGAAAAAGATCAAGAAGTTGTAGATGCAACAAGAGCTAGAAATGAAGCATTGGCGGAAGTTGAAGCCACTAAAGGATCGATCCAAACATTACAAGAAGCTTTAGCAAGAGCTAAAGCAATCAAAACTGAAGGAGAAGGAGAATTAAATTCTCAGTTAGCAGCCTTGAAAGCAGACTTGGCAATCCAGACAGATCTATTAAAACTTTCTAAGGAAGAATTATCTAGAGCGAAAGCTGATAAAGACGCAAGCGATGCTAATTACAGAAGATTATTAGAGGAAGAAAGAGAAAACAATAGGAAACAAGTAGACGCTTTGAATCAAGCAGCAAGTGATGCAAGAGTGCTCATTTTACAATATGAAGCAAAAATATCTTCCATACAAGCTCAATTGGATGAAGCTACTGCATCAGGAAAATCAGGAGAAACAAAAATCGCCGCCCTACAAGCTACATTAGCTGAACTGAGATCATCAAAAGCTGAGGTAGAACAAAATCTATCTAGAGCTGAATCCTTATCATCAGAATTAAAAAAAGAAATCATTGCAATACAAGAAGCGCATGCAAAAGCGATTAAAGAACAACAAGAGCGCAATAGTGCAACAATTCAAGATATCAGAAAAACTATAGAGGAATTAGTAGCAGAAAAAGTAAAAAGTGAATCAGAAATAACAACACTAAAATTAAGAATCAGAAATGCAGAAAGCTTAACTACGCAAGTTACTGCTTTACAAGGTCAGCTAGAAGCATTAGAAGGCGAAAAGCGATCAAAACAATTGGAATTAGATAAAGCTAACGCTGAATTAGAATCAGCCAAAGAATCAAAAGCTAATTTACAGCGAGAATTTGAAAGTAATTTAAGTAGAATCAAGCTAGAATGTGCTGAAAAAGTTGCAACTTTACAACAAAGTAGAGATGCAGCGCTTCTTAAAATTAAAGAAACTGGAGCTGAAATAGCATCTCTAAGAGATGCTTTATCGCAAGCCAGAGGCGGAGATGATGCTGAAAAAACTAGTTTAAGAAGCGCGATAGAATTTTTAAGAAAAGATGGCGAACAACAAAGAAAGCTGTTCTTTAAATTGGAGGATGATTTAAGATCCGCTCAAGATTCTAAAAGATCAGCTGAGGAGAAACATTTAAAAGAATTAAGGGATCAAGGAGAGGATACTCATGAAAGATTTGAAGGTTTAAGTGCTGAATTATTAAGAAACCAACAAACTATCTCTGACCTTGAATCACAAATTGTTACATTAAAAATAACTCTGGAAGGGTTAAGTAGCTCTTCGGGTAAAAAAGATGCTTCCATAGCAACATTAGAAACTTTAGTGGCAGAAACAACAATGTTAAAAGAGCAAGCTGAAGTAAGAGAAGCTCAAACTCGAGATGATCTAAGTCAAGCAAGAGAAGAAATGGCTGCTACACAAGCTGCTCATGAGGCAGCATTAAGGCAAGCTAGGGATGATGCTCAAAGGGAAGTTTCAAGAATTGCAGAACAAAATGCTGTAATAGAAAGACAAAAGCAAGATTTAGAATCAAGGATAAGAGAACTAGAATCAAGTTTGCAGGTTGCGCAAGAAAGGGGCTCAGAAACTGACGATTTAAGACGGAGTTTATCTGATGCCCAGCAAACAAGAGTGCAAATTGAAGCTGATTTGGTTGGGGTTCGAGCTGAGCTTGAGGCGTCTAAGGGATCTTTGGCTCTAATTAGGGGGGAGTTGGCAGCAGCATCTCGTGCCACCAGATCTGCCGCCTTAGATGTAACTGCAGCAGCTGAATCTGATATAAAACCCTTAACAAAACCAACAATCGCCCAGCGCTACACCAAACAAAGACCCATAGGAACATTCAAAAAATTCTCCCCCTATCAAATAGGTTCTCATTT
>CALBSF010000095.1 GCA_937927795.1 uncultured Rickettsiales bacterium | reverse complement strand
ATTCATGTTGGTTTGCGTTCCAGAGCCAGTTTGCCAAACCACCAAAGGAAAATGATTTTCATAAAACCAATCAAATTTCGCTAAAATAATATCAACTGCTTCAACAATTTTATCTGCCAAATCTGGTGAAAATTTTTTAAATTCATCTGATTTTGCATCAAGCGCCATTAAGTCTTTATTTGCAAGTGCCGCTGCTTTTTTTACTAGCAACATCGCCCTAATAACTTCTTTTGGCATTTTATGCCCAGCATTATCATTGCAGATCGGAAAATTTTGCACACTTCTTTGTGTTTGCGCCGCATAATAAGCATCTGCAGGAACTTTAATTTCACCGAATGAATCAGTTTCAATACGAAAATCTTTAGTCATAGTTTTTTTAAATTTTTAACTTTTGGTTTACCCATTACTTTTACATTCAAACTGTCATCTCGAACGTAAGTGAGGGATCTCTCACTTACGTTCGAGATGACAGTTTTAATGCACAATTTCAAGATAAACAAATATTCACAAACTCTTCCGCATCAAGACTTGCCTTACCCACCAATAATCCATCAACTCCCTCAATTGCCAAAATTGCTCCCGAATTTTGTGATGAAACCGAGCCGCCATAAAGCACAAAACAAGTTTGTATTGTATCAGCAAAATCTTTTTTGATAATTTCTTTAATTAATTTTGTTACTTCTGCAATTTGTTCGTTAGTTGGAATAACGCCACTTCCAATTGACCACACTGGCTCATAAGCAATAATCAAAGTATCAATTTTTAAATTTTGCGGCACCGAATTTTTAACTTGTTTTGCAATAAAATCTAGATGTTGATTTTGATTTCTAATTTCAATTGTTTCGCCAACGCAAACTATCGGAACTATTTCTTGAGAAATTGCCGCCTGTGTTTTTTGTGATATTAATTCATCAGTTTCAAAATTATTTTGTCTTCTTTCACTATGCCCCAAAATAACATATTCGCAGCCAATTTCAGCTAACATTTTTGGACTAATCTCTCCGGTAAAAGAACCTTCTAATTTAAAATGACAATCTTGCGCACCAAGCCTAATTGGTCTTTCTTCAATGACAATTTTTTTCACCTCATCACCAGAAAATTGTGAAAAATTGCGACCTTCTTTTTTTGCAATTTCTTCTATTTCTTCCAAGCCGTCACTTACCAAACCACCATCAAGATAATCAATCATGTAAACTGGCGGACAAAGAACTATTTCTCTATCTTTTAGTTTTTCTAAATTAACGTAAAATTTATTTTTAAACTCAGCAAGCCACGCGTCAGCATCGTCAATAGATGAGTTCATTTTCCAATTTGCAACTATGATTTTCATAAATTTATTAATTTTTTTAATTCAAGTAAAAGCAATTCACCGCGCCAGCCATTAGCAATTTTTGCGTCAAATTCATTCTTGAGAATTATATCTTTTAAATCGATATTTGTAAGTAAAAATTGCTGTTTTATATTTTCTTGTTCTGCAATTTTTGCCACAATTTCTTTTGCCTGATTAAAGATTCTTTTTTGTTTTTCACTCATAAAATAGTTGAAATCATCCTGCTTAATTACCTCTAAATCACAGCTTACAATCTCATAAATTTCACCAAGCATTTCGTCAGTGAACTCTAGGTGACAATTTTTTTTCATCACAATTTTTTCTATTTCTTCATCCTTAATTAAATGTCTTTTTGGAACATTAATTTTTTGCGCCCATTTTTCTCTCCAAAGCGCCATTAGCTTGATTTGCGAGGTTTCAATTGGAGTTTTTCCTCTAAAAGAAAAGTCTTTATAAATTACTTCGTCTTTTCTAAATAAAGCTTTTTGAATAAAAAGATCCATCTCTTCTAAACACCAATTTAATCTTTGACTTTCAATTAATTTATCCAAAAAAATCTCATAAATTTCTTGCAAAAAAGCCACATCCAACATCGCATATTCAATTTGCCTTTCACTTAGTGGTCTTTTTTGCCAATCGCTTCGTTGCTGCTTTTTATCGAGCTTTTGATCGAATAATTTTTCTACTATGTCTGAATATCCTAAATTAAAACCAAAATCACAAAAGTTACCCATAATTTGAGTATCAAAAACATTTTGTGGAATCAAATTTGAATGTTGATAAAAAATTTGTAAATCTTGCAATGGCGAGTGCAAAATTTTTACAATTTCTTTATCATGAATAATTTGAAAGAAATCAGATAAATCAAGATTGCACAAGCAGTCAATCAAAAATATTTCCTTCTTTTCTTCTAAATTTACAATTGCAACTTGAATCAAAGAAAGAATTGGATAGTAAGTGGTTTCTCTAGTAAATTCAGTATCAAGCGCCACTATCTTTGCCTGCCTTATTAAAGCAAGCACATTTTGCAATTTGTCGTTGGTGTTAATATAATAATTCATCACTTTAATTGTTAAACAGTAACCGCCTGCAAAGGTGGAGGATTATTATAAATAGGCTGCTTCACTTCATAAGGCTGTGGCTTTGGCGATGCTGATGGAACAGCTCTGTTTTGAGGGGCGCGACAAAAATTAAAGGCTTGCGCAGTTCCTCTAATTGCCTCACCAACTTCAAGGGAAATCACCTCTCTTTCTAAAGCCAAACCAACATCTTTACCACCAACTGCCGCGTGAGATCTACAAAAATTATCAAGATTAATTCCAAATTTAGCTTTAGCAACTTCGCAAGCAAATTGACCATCTAAAATTTTATTTCCTTCTTGCGCTAAATGCATTCCTGAAGAGCCAGCCACTGCAGATGAAATTTCTTGAATAAAATGATTTTTCTTTGCAGGATTCATATTGTTAATCGCTTCTTTTCTAAGCCTAAATACTTCATCTGCATCAAGAATATGAAGAGCATCATACTCATCTTGCACTAAAGACTGCCTTTCTTTCAAATCAGCATTGCTGTATCCTGCCGGCAAAGCAGGCACTAAATCTTCTGCTATTTGACGATCTAAAAGCGCTATAAAGGCAGAAAATGCATTCAATGTCGTTTCTGATGATCTAACTTTTGCTCCACCAAATAAATCCGATAATATTTCTTCTGCTGACTCATCGCCAGCGCCTTGTAACACAATTTTAAGTGCATCTAAAAATCCATCATTTCCACCATTTGAATCACGAAGAAAACTTAAAAATTCAGCACATCTTGCGCGCTTATTTGCAGTTTTCATATATCCATATTTTGTCTGCGCAAACTCTGCTGCTGCTTTTTGATCTGATTCGTCAAGGTCTTTAATCAATCCAGCATGCTTTATTCCTAACTTTTCTCTAGCATCTTTGATGGTTTTTTGTGTTGTCTCATATCTGTCAATTGAAGGCTCAACTCCTGTCATTGCGAAAGCAACTCCAGCAAAAACTTCTATTAATGGCGATGAAAGCAATGGCGAAACAAGATGAGAAAAATCTTCAAACAACCCAGATTGCAGAATATCCGTTAAAAAATCCATTAATTGGCTAATAATAGGAAAATTATCCAAAACCAAAGTAATTAAATCATCAAGATGCACGGCACTAGCAACCTGTCCAAAAACTGGCACATTGCCAGCAATGTCACCAAAGGCATGAGCTAAATCAGCGCCTGAAAATATAGGACCAAACATAAAGCCTGCAATTTGTGGCAATATTGCAAAACCGCAAAAAGGACTTAACAACAACAAACCTCTCATCATATGCATAGGAAAAGCATTATTTCCCTCAGCAACATCTTGATTAATTCTATCTGTAACGCTTTTACTAATACTTGCAACCGTATCATCTAGTTTCTTGATTATTTCTTTGCGAGCTGCATTTTGATTTTCTGGTGCAGCCTTAATTTTATCCATTATATCTTGAAAGAGAGTCTCAAATTGACCTTGAGTGATGGGGCCATTAACACCACTATAAACAAGCCTTCTATAAATATCAGATAAAGACATCTGAGATGCAAGAATGCCTGCTTGATCTTGATTTAAATAAAGAGCTGGATTGTTACTAGCTAAATCAGCAGCATAATGCCTAAAATTGCTCAATCTTGAGTCTCTTGACGGATCTTTATCGTAAAGCAATCCTCTCGTTAAAGCTCTAACAGGAGCACTCATAGACTCTTGCAATGCTCTTAAAGATCTCTCAACTTTGGTTGGCCCCTGATTTATCGCCTCAATTTTCTGCTCGAAATCAGTCAACGCATCACTTTCTTTGCCACCATGATATTTGCCAAGTAACAAATCTTGCATCACATTATTACCAAGCGCCAGACTTCTTGTAACTTGATTTGCGGCATAATCTAGATCATCTAAATATCTTCTAGAAGGCGCACCTCTTGGCATTGCATCAAGAGAGCTATTGCGAATTCTTGCAAGATTGGCTGGATATCCCTTGCCAACAAAATTATCCAAAGGAACTCTGCTATCATATTCATGCAAAGCACCCTGCCCAGTATAAGGCATGATTCTTCTGGTGTCAGA
Organism: uncultured Rickettsiales bacterium; assembly: GCA_937927795.1. GTDB lineage: Bacteria > Pseudomonadota > Alphaproteobacteria > Rickettsiales > UBA1997 > UBA2645. The sequence continues at coordinate 2,674 of CALBSF010000095.1, read as the reverse complement.
GGCTCTTTTGGAACCCGCTCCAACAGCATCAATTTCGCCATTTTGATATTTTCTAACCCACGCTCTTTGTGCGTCAACATTTTGTTTTTGAACTTGGGTGCGCTTTACACCATCACCAAGCTCTTCTACATATCTATAGAATCGCGCGGCTCTTTGAGGCCCACCAAGCCTAGCTTCTTGCCTTAACCTTTCCTCCAAATACACAACAGCTTTTGGATCAGAACAAGCGGCCGCATAATTTCGAGAAAAATGATCTTTTATATCACCAATTACTCCTTCTAAAATTTTAGCATCAGTTTGTTGCGCAACAGGAGGAGTTGGTGCTGGAGCTGGAGCTGGCGTTGGTGCCGGCGCTGGTGCTGGAGTGCGAATTGGAATCATAGTTTAAAACACTTATACAACCAATCAAAAAATCAAACTAAATGTTTGTTTTAACTTGACGATTATTTTTTTAAAATCAAAATCATACATAAAAGAAGTGTCATTTCTTTTTTACAAAAAATCAAGAGGTTTAACAATGCTAAAAAAATTACTAATCATCGCATTAATATTTTCCGTATTTTCTTGCAAAAGCAAGTCATCTCAAAAAGAAAATGAGACAGTATTATCTGAGCAAAATGAGAAATTAAGACAAGAACAGCAACAAGCTTACCAAACTCTAGCTGACGAACAACAAGCGGCACTTCTAGACAAACAAGCACAAGAAGCTGCAGCAGCAAAAGCCGAAGAAGTTGAAGTTCAAGACCGTGTATTTTTTAGCTATGATTCTACTGACTTAAGCGATGAATCGAAAAAAATTCTTACAACTCAAGCTGAATGGTTAAAAAGCGACCCGTCAATTAAAGTAATTGTTGAAGGACATTGCGACGAAAGAGGAACTCGCGAATATAACATTGCTTTAGGCGAAAAAAGAGCCAATGCAGTTAAAAAATTCTTGATCACTAATGGCGTTGATGCTTTAAAAATAAAAACCGTTTCTTATGGCAAAGAACGTCCGGCATTTTTTGGTAATAATGAAGAGTCTATGGTTAAAAATAGACGCGCGGTAACTGTGGTTAACTAGAATTAAAATTTATAAAATATGTCCGAAGATTCTAAAAACCAACATCGATCATTTATTGCTACAGTTGACTGGGTTGCTAAAAATTACGACTTGGGAAATGATGAAAATGCTAGACAGCAAGCAAAAAAACTAATCGCTTTCCACGGCAAAATCGTTGGAGAAATTTCTGGCTTACTAACTCAAGGCCAGATAACTCCTCGCTTTGACCCAAAATCTGGAATTGCCTCTAGTTCTCTTGGAGTAGCGGAAAATGGAGTTGGAGCCATTCCAATACTTGGAGGAGCTATTGCAGCAGGAGTTAGCTTATTAAAAAAAGCGGTTGGTTTTGCTGAAAAAAAAGCAGTAATAGATGATCTTGAGGTTGTAAAGGGCATGAATGATAGTGGAGAAATTGATGTTTGGCTAGACTTTGCAGGAGACATTGCAACACGAGTAATGGAAGAAAAAAAAGATGAAATTCTTGCTTCACCAAATAGAGGTGCAGCCAGAGATTTAGCAGAAGAAGATTCAAAGAAAATTATAGAAAAAATATTTGATCGCAATCTAGTTAAAGATAGAACTCTTTCTGACGGAGTTGAGCGTGAAGAATTACTAGAAATTTTTTCTGGAACAAAAAGAAAAATTGACGAAGTATCTTTTAGCAGACCCGCTGGAATCGCCGGAGATGCAACCGCAGAACCATTAGCAAAAATACAGATGCAGCATTTTTAAGTGAAGATCAAAAGCAAAATATTGAAGTTAAAAAGTGTCAATCGTTTAGGGATATGCTATAGATCTAAACCCAAACTCTTATAACCCAAACTGTTATCTCGAGCGAAACGAGAGATCTCTAGCGGATGAACTCATGAGATCTCTCGCTTCGCTCGAGATAACAGTTTGGGTTATAAGAGTTTGGATTCGGGTTTGGGTTATAAGAGTTTAGGTTTAGGTTTAGGTTTAGGTTTAGGTTTAGGTTTAGGTTTAGGTTTAGACTTGGATTTAGGTTGCGAGGACTTGAGCTTGGGCTTTGATTTAGGCTTGAGTTTGAAGATAAAATTATCACCCCAAATTTTTAATTATGCAAAAATTTTATCCAAAAAATGCACCACCACATTTGTTGTAAATTCTATTTTTTGGACATAAATTCTAAGGGTGTCTTAGTTTATAACAAACTAAAATCACCCTTTAAAAATATTATTTAGAAACTTTTTTCGCGATTATTTTTATTGCGATTATCAAATCTTCCTCTTCTTTTATTATCAACTCTTCTTGAGAAAAGTTTTTTATCAATCAACAAAGTTAAAATTGTAAAGGCAATAACTGCTGCGTTTAGAGCAAATATTTTAAATGCTAATTCTTTTTCGCCATTTTTAATTAAAAAATATACTAAAAATAATAGCGCTAAATTGTAAATTAAACCAAGCAATTGCCCTAAGCGATAAGTCGCTAAATAGCGATGTTGTATTTCATGGCGATGTTCTTGTTCTATTTTAAGTAAATTAGAATCATGAGAATTTCCTTCTTCTCTATTATTAAAATTTCTTGGTCTTGAGTGATTTTCTTTCATTTTATTTATTTTTATTAACTTTATAACTGTCTTGCCTTAATAATTCTCTAGGATCTAAAAGTGGA
>CALBSF010000094.1 GCA_937927795.1 uncultured Rickettsiales bacterium | reverse complement strand
TTACGTGGTTAATGCTTTTTATGGTCATACAATTTTATATAAAGCTTCAAAAAATAATATTCGCAATAGGTTCATATTTTTTGCTTTCGTCCTTGGTTTTTTGGGTGGCACCACAAATTTTTTTCCATATATTGGAATTCCTATATATCCCTTCGGAAATTTTCTGGTAGGGTTTTATGCGATACTAATTGCTTATGTTGTATTAAGGCACAGACTATTTGATGCAAAAATGGCTCTGAGCCTAGGTTTGGCAAAGATTTTGGCTGTTGCTAGTTTAATAATAGCCTATTTTTATTTTTATAATTTATATCTCTTTATAATTCCTAGAAATTCTTTGGCTCAAGGCTTATTTCATATTATATATTTTATAATTTCTTGTGAGGCTTATCAATTTCTTGTGGAGAGGTTTTACGATGCTCAACATCGATTCATTAAAAAATCAAACAATCATGAAGAGTTATTGAAAAAACTAAATAAAGAATTGTCTAATTCTATTATTTTAGATGACTTAATTAAGACTCTAAATCTTATATTTAATGACATAAAAGAATTTAAAATAAAAGCGATTTGCATCAAAGAAAATTGGTTTTTTGAAAAAGTTCTAAATCACGAAAAGCCAATATTTTTTAATGCTTTTAGAAAAAAAATTGACGATGAGATTCTTAAAAAGTTAGAAAAAATAATTTTTGAAATTGATTTTGCAGTTTCTTATAAAGAGTCTAAAAGCACTCTGCGAGAAATATTTAACGAAACTCACGGCTCATGCTTAATTCCATTTATTTCTGGTGATAAAGTTGTTGGTTTTATGATGATAAAAGCAAAAAAAAGTTATAATTTTTGTTATGAGGATTTTAAATTATTTGATAGGATATCAATTCAAGCTGGATCGGTTTTAGAAAGGGCTAAAATTTATAACAAATATTTAAGGGCCACTCAAGATAAAGTTGTTGTAGAAGAGAGGTCTAAAATATTAAAATCATTAGCGGGCTCTATTGCTCATGAAATGCAAAATCCTCTAGATTCGGTAAGTATGGCGATATCAAGCAATAAATCGTTTTTCGATCATATAGCTGCAAATTATGATATAAAAGATAAAAAAGTGATGATTGAAAAAAGTGATTTAGATTTAATAATAGAAAATTATGAAATTTCTTTAAATGCAATCAAAAATGCTAATAAAATTATTGATATAAAATTGAATGAACTAAGTGATGATAAAATTAAGCTTTCAAAAGTGCGCTTTTAGTCAAAATTATAAAGATGTCGGGATCCAAAGGTCACCTTTTACTATCAATTTACTTAATTTGCTGAAGTTATCTACAAGAGTGTGAAATATAAAGAGATTGCTAGTGTCCGCTGCTTAACTCCCTAAGGCAAATAAACCCATTTCCCCCTAATTTTTTAGTCGAAGATTTGTCCCAATATGGCACACATTATTTCTAGCCTTTGTATTCTAAGGAAGGAGGGTTGTGCAGGTCCTTGCAATCAATATAATAGCCCGTTCATCTTTTTATCTTTTTAGAAGTAAGATAAAATTATATTGATTTTAATGAACACGATTTTTGAAAAAATGAAAATTGCAATTGTAGGAATGGGATGTAATTATCCTGGATCAAAAGACCTAAAATCTTTTTGGCAAAATATTTTAGCCAAGAGGCAGCAGTTCCGTAATATGCCTGATTGCAGGTTACCACTGAATGAATATTATCATCCAGATAAATCTCACCTCGATACAACTTATGGTAAAAGAGCGGCTTTAATAGACGGGTTTGAATTTGATTGGAAAAAACATCGCATTACCAAAACTTCTTTTGAAAGCACTGATATCGTTCATTGGTTAGCACTTGAAACTACGATGAAGGCTTTTGAAGATGCTGGTTTTGATATTGAATCAATGCCGAAGCATAAAACTGGTGTGATTATTGGTAATAGTTTGAATGGCGAATTTACTAGATCAGAAATGATGCGTCTTAGATGGCCATATATCAAAAAAGTTTTGGCTAAAACTGCAGAAAAATTTAACTGGAATCATGAAAAAATAGAAGAATTTCAAAGTGAAATGGAAATCTTTTATAAATCAGTTTTTGCTGAAGTAACGGAAGATAGCTTGGCTGGAGGTTTGGCTAATGTTATAGCTGGAAGAATCTGTAACTTTTTTAATCTTAATGGAGGCGGTTATACCGTTGATGGCGCCTGTTCCTCATCTCTTTTAGCAATTATTACGGCAGCAAATTCTTTAGTTAATGGCGATATGGATATTGCTGTTGCTGGTGGTGTTGATATTAGTCTGGATACTTTTGAGCTGATAGGATTTTCTAAGGCCGGGGCTTTAAGTGCCGAAGAAATGAGGGTTTACGATAAAAATCGTAGCGGATTTATTCCAGGCGAAGGTTGTGGAATTGTGGTTTTAAAGCGTTTTGAAGATGCTAAAAAAGATGGCAATAAAATTTACGCCGTTTTAGAAGGTTGGGGTGTTTCTTCGGATGGTAAGGGTGGAATTACAGCACCAAGCTCTGACGGGCAATCTTACGCTTTAATTAGAGCTTATGAAAAAGCCGGCTTGTCGCCAAAAAATTTAAGTTTTGTTGAAGGTCACGGAACTGGAACTGCGGTTGGAGATACCACGGAATTAAATGCTATTAAAAAAACTTACGAACATTTTAATGAAAATGACGGCATAAAAAAATGTGCCATGACATCAGCTAAATCAATATTCGGACACACTAAAGCCGCTGCTGGTGTTGCAGCTTTTATTAAAACCGTTATTGCATTAAATCAAAGAATTACACCTCCAACTGCTGGAATTAAAGATATGCATGAATTTTTTAGAAATGAAAAATCACCGCTTTATCCAGCTTTAATGGGAAAAAAACATGAAGACATAATTTATGCTGGTGTTTCGGCAATGGGTTTTGGTGGAATTAACAGCCACGTGGTTCTATCGTCGGCAGAAAAAATCTATGATCAATTTAAAACCGATTTAACTGTTGAGCAATTATCTTACTCAATTCAAGATTCGGAATTATTTTTATTTAGTGGTGATAATAAAAATGAATTACTTGAAGTTGTAAATAAAGCTAAAGAAATCTCTCTTGGCTTATCAATTGCAGAGCTAGAAGATTTTGCTAAATTTAATAATGAAAAAATAATTTTTTCTAAAAAATTTAAAGCAGCTTTAGTTGCAAAAAGTCACGATGATTTGCAATTTTTATTGGAAAAACTTTCAAACAAAATTGAAAATAATGATTTTACTGATGAAAAAATCGAAGCAATAGAAGATTTGCCAATTTTTATTTCTAACTCAAGTAAAAAACATAAGCTTGGTTTATTGTTTCCGGGTCAGGGTTCGCAAAGAATTAATTCTGCCAGAATTTTAACTAAAAGATTTGCTTGGGCTAAAGAAATTAGTCAAAAAATAGATCAAGAATTATTGGATAAAATATTTTGTGATTTAGAAAAAATTGCCCAAGATGAGGCTGAAAAAGAGTTAATAAAATCACTTACAAAATCTGAAAATGCTCAGGTTGCAGTAGTTTTATCTTCGATTTTGTGGTTAGAGTTTTTAAAGAATCTTGGAATCAAAGCTGATGCGGTTGCGGGTCACAGTTTAGGAGAATTATTGGCTCTTTATGAAGGCGGAGCCTTTAATATTGATGAATTAATTGCAGGAACCATTTTGCGTGGTCAAGCTATGGGCAATACCAAAACCGTTGGCACAATGGTTAGTTTATTTTGCGATGAAGCTGAGGCAAAAAAAATTATTAGCCAAGTAAAAGACGCTGAAATTGCAAATATCAATAGCCCAGAGCAGACCGTAATTTCTGGAACCAAGCAAGCAATTGATGATGTTATAAGAATTGCAACTCAAAATTCGATTGGAACTTATCCTTTAGCAGTTGGAAACGCTTTTCATTCTAAATTAATGACGGGAGCTAGTAACTTCTTTGCTGAAAATTTTAAGGCTAATAAAAAATTTATTCTTGATGAAAAAATCTCAGTTTTTTCATCAATGGCGGGTAAAAAAATAAAAGATGAGATTATTTTAAAAGAGCATTTAAGTAAGCAAATTATTTCTCCAGTAAGATTTGTTGATATGATTAAAGAGATGAGTAAAGAAGTTGATTTATTTGTTGAGGTTGGTGCTGGAAAAACTTTAGGAAAGTTAGTTGGCAAGATTTTAAATAATGATTTTTCTTGTTTTGCCACCGAAGTTGAGGCGGATAGTTTTTTTGATTTTAACTTAACTATAGCCGGACTATTTATTAGAAATTTTGAAATAAATATTTCCAAGCTTTACGAAGATCGCTTGATTGTTGATTTTAGAGAGCCTTCTAAGTTAAATTTTATTACTAATCCTCTTGAGAAGTCACTTGATGGAGAAAAGAAAAAAGGTTCTTTTTCAAAAATTGAAGAAAAATTAAAAATTGAAAATAAAGTGCAAGAATTAGAGATGGTAGAGGTTTCGGATATTGAAAAAACCTTAATTGAAATGGTTGCCAAAAAAACCGGTTTTGATATTGCTAGTATTTCCTTGAATAATAGAATTCTGGATGACTTAAATCTTGATTCTATTAAGTCGGCAGAGCTTATTGGTAGCGCAGCTAGAGCTTTTGGAGTTACGCAAATAAACATTACCAGCTTCGCTAATTCAACTTTAAGAGAAATTGCGGATGCTTTTAAAAAAAATGCTCAAGATGGTGAGAAAAATAAAGTTGAGGATGTGAGTAAGAATTGGGTTAGAACCTTTGAGATAATTGAAGATTCTAGTGAAATTTTTGAAGAGGTTGATGCGATTAAAATTACTAGATCTGAATTTTCTGTAATTGATTTATCTGATTTAAAATGGTTTAAAAATATATCAAAAATCGCAAGTAATTTTAGTGAAAGTAAAAAAGGGGAGGAAAATAAAGAAAATTTATTGATAATTTTCCCTAGAGCTGAGCTAGTTTACAATGATTTTGATGTTGAATCTAGAGTAAAGGCAATTTCTGATCTGGCAAATATAAATTTTAAGAAAACAAAAACAATTAGCGTTATTCACTTTAATAATGAAGTTGATTCTTTGTTTGCAAGTATCCAACAAGAAAATCCTGATTTAAAGGTTAGGGTTTTTAATGTTAATGAGGGAATTGATAAAAATTATTTGTTAAAATTAATTACTTTAAAGCTAAATGATGGTCATAAATTTATTAACGCTAAATATGAAGGAAGAAATCAAATTACCAGAAGACCAAAAGTAATATTTAAAGATAAATTTGAAGATAGAAATATTGCTTGGAATAAGGACGATGTTATTGTGGTTAGCGCTGGAGCTAAAGGAATTACCAAGGAATCTGTTTTAAATTGGATAAAAAATAGTCAAATAAAAGCTAAATTTGCATTATTTGGTAGAAGTGATTTGCAAGATAATGATGTTAAAAAATCTTTGTTAGAATTTAGAAATCTAGGCGTTGATTGCAATTATTATTCTTGCGATATTGCTGATGAAAAATCAGTAGAAAAAGTTTTTATGAAAGTTAAGCAAGAATTAGGGGATGTGTCTGGAGTTATTCATGGTGCGGGTTTAAACGTTCCAAGGTTGTTTGAAAAAGTTAGTTATGATGAGGCTTTAAAAGAAATTTCTCCCAAATTGCTTGGTATAATTAATATTTTAAAATTCTGCGAGCCAGACCATTTAAAATTAATTACCGCAATTTCTTCAATCATAGGTTACAGTGGCATGCAAGGTAATGCTTGGTATGCTTGGAGTAATAATTCTTTGGAGAAGATTTTATTAAATTATCGCGCCAGAAATTCTAAAATTCAAACTTGTATAATTGGCTATAGTGTTTGGAGTGAAGTTGGTATGGGCGTAAGAATGGGAAGTGTTGAGCAGTTAAGTAAAATGGGGGTTTTGGCGATTCCAAAAGAAAGGGGTCTGGAAAGTTTTGTTAATTTGATGAATAAAAAATTTGCTGCTGATCAATATATTGTTGCCTCTAGAATAGAAAACTTAATCAGCTGGAATCCGCTTGTTTTTGTTAAACCAGATGCCAATAGATTCTTGGAGGAAGTTATAAGATTTGAGCCGCAAGTTGAATTAATTTGCCAAGCAAATTTATATTTAGAAAAAGATCTGTATTTAAAAGATCATGATTTTAATGGCTCTATTTTGATGCCAACTGTTTTTGGTCTTGAAGCTATGGCGCAAGCAGTTGCTTATGTTTCTGGCTTTAAGAATTTTAATTTGCCAATTTCAATTGAAAATATTGAATTAAAAAAACCAATTATTATTGATAAAGACCATGGCTTAGCTATTCAAATTAAGGTTCTGGTAGAAAATTTTTCCGAGATAAAAGTTGAGATTTCTGATGAAAAATCTAATTTTACAGAGAATAATTTTAGTGCGGTTTTTAATTTAGAAAATATTAATTTGCCACAAGATGAAAAAATCGAAATAAAAGAAAAATTAAATATTAATCCAAAAAAAGATTTATATGGCTCTCTTTTGTTTCAGGGATCTTCTTTTCAAAAACTAGAATCAATACATCAATTATCTAATAAGGAAGTTGTTTACAAAGTCAGCAATCAAGGTGATAGCGATGCTTTTAGTAATGATTTTTCTAATGAATTAATTTTGGGAAGCCCTTTTAATCGAGATGTATTGTTGCAATCTGCGCAGCTTGTGATGCCAAAATATACAGTTCTTCCAATTGGCATTAAAAGAATTGTTGTTAATAATTTAGGTAAAGGAAGGGTAATAAAATCAAAAGCTGTTTTGGATAAAATGTCTGAAGACCGTGATTTAGATTTCAATGTTAAGGTTGTTGATGAAGAAAATAATCTACTTGAATATCTAGAAAAATATGTTGTTAGAAGGGTTGTTTCTAATGTGGAATCCAAATTAGAGGCTGAAGATTTAATTGATCCATCAAGTTATGATGAAAATAACTTAAGACAAGAACTTGAGATATTCGCAAACAAAAATTCCATTGAAATTCCAGTAATTAAACTGAAATATCTTGAGAATTTGATTTCTATGAGCAAAGAAATCAGGCATCAAAAAGAGTTGCCAATTTTTGATGCAACAATAAAAGAGTTTATTGGTAATAAGGTTTTATTAAA
>CALBSF010000093.1 GCA_937927795.1 uncultured Rickettsiales bacterium | reverse complement strand
TTCATATAATTTAGGTCCCTTTTTACTTTTAAACTATACTAATAAATAATATTTGTTAAAATGAAACAAAAACATTTTAAGATTTTTGCTGAAATTATTTCTTTAATTTCAATTGTTTTTCCTGGATATTTTTTTGCAACTAAAGTTTTTACTCTTTCAATTTGAGCTTGCCCGCACTTAACGGCGCTTACTAGCTCAACTTCTAAGATGTTTTTATGTTGTTTTACAAGACGAAAAAATTCTTCGTAAATTTCAGGAAATAAATTTAATCTTCTATTTTTTACAATTGAAGCAAAAAAGTTAGAAACAGTGTTTCCAAGTCCGAATTTAGTGGTTACTTCGCCGATTATTTTTACCAGATCATTTTTTGAAATTACTGGATTTTTTAATTCATGAGCAAAACTGCTGCTAAAATTTTGTTTAAAAATTTCTAATTCACTAGCAATTTTCTCAATCGAATTATTTTTTTTAGCCACCAAAAACAAGGCTTTGGAGTAATTTTTGGCAATAACAGAAACTCTTGGCATTGTTTAATAATTTGGTTGTTTTAGCTTGTTTATCAAGAACATCGTTTTTTATAAGGTCAAAATTATAATTTTTGTAAAAATAAAAATCAACTTAGAATAAATAAAGCATTAAAACATTGACACTTAGTTTAAAATCACTATTTTGACTCGTCCTTTTATAGGATCATAATTTAAAAATAATTACAAAATGACAGATTTTAGAAATGTTGCGATTATCGCACACGTTGACCATGGAAAAACTACAATGATTGATGCGATGCTTCATCAAAGCGGAACTTTTCGTGCCAATCAAAATATTGAAACCAGAGTAATGGATTCAAATGCGCTAGAAAAAGAAAGAGGAATTACTATTTTGGCGAAATGTACTTCAATCATGTGGGAAGGCCACAAAATCAATGTTATTGATACTCCTGGGCACGCTGATTTTGGTGGTGAAGTTGAGAGGGTTTTGTCGATGGCTGATAGCGCTTTACTTTTGGTTGACTCTTCGGAAGGGGTGATGCCACAAACTAAATTTGTGCTTTCTAAAGCTTTGGCTCTAGGCTTAAAACCGATTGTGATTATTAACAAAATTGATCGCGGCGATGCTCGTCCTGATGAAGTTTTGAATGAAATTTTCGATTTATTTGTGTCTTTAAATGCGAATGAACAACAATTAGATTTCCCGGTTCT
>CALBSF010000092.1 GCA_937927795.1 uncultured Rickettsiales bacterium | reverse complement strand
CTTTCGATAAAGTTGCTTTAATGCTTGATTTACCTTATCCAGGAGGTCCTTCAGTTGAGAATTTAGCATTAATGGGAAATGAAGATCGTTTTAAATTTTCTCGTCCATTAATTGATACAAAAAACAACGAACATCTTTTTGATTTTTCTTTTGCAGGCTTAAAAACCGCGGTTAGAAGGCAGATAGAAAAATTAACTGGTGAAGAATTTTCTCATTTAACTTCCCCAAAAAAAATCAATTTTCAAGATAAGGCTGATATTTGTGCATCTTTTCAAAAAACCGTAGTTGCGGTTTTGATAAATCGTTTAGAAAATATTTTTCTTTATCATCAAAACTTATCAAATATTCAAAACCTTGTAATTGCTGGCGGCGTTGCTGCTAATCGTTATATTTTTAATCACTTAAAAAACTGGGCGCAAAATTATTCCTTGCAAATAATAACCCCTCCGTTAAATCTTTGCACTGATAATGCCGCCATGATTGCATGGGTGGGGGTTGAAAAATATAAACTAAAACTTTTCAACGATTTAAATTTTAAGCCAAAAGCTAGATGGGAGTTACATTCTTATGAATAAAGTTTCGATAATAAATTTAATTTTGCATGCTGATTTTCTAGTGCAAATGGTGATGCTGCTTTTAGCATTTGCATCACTTTGGTCATGGGCGATTATTTTTGATAAATTTATAAAGTTTCGTATTTTAAGATCTAGAAGTGATCGATTTGAACATTTACTTGAAGGCGATTTAACTATTGAAGAAATTTATCAAAAAGCAAAAAAACAAGATAATCATCCTTTAGCTCATATATTTATTGCCTGCATTTTGGAATGGAAAGACAATAATATTAAGCAAATTGTGCACGGACCTGCAGATAAAAAAATATCCCTAAAAGAAAGGCTTTCTTCAACAATGCAAGTTGCAACTAATAAGTCGATGGAAAGGTTAGAAAGTGGTTTAAATTTTTTAGCGATAACGGGCTCAGCAACTCCTTTTGTTGGGCTATTTGGAACGGTTTGGGGCATTATGAATAGTTTTCAAGGTATTGCGGTAAGTAAAAATACTAGCCTATCAGTTGTTGCGCCAGGAATTGCTGAAGCACTACTTGCAACCGCAATAGGATTATTTGCAGCGATTCCAGCGGTATTTTTTTACAATATTTTTAGTTCAAAAATTAATCAGTTTAGCGAAAGAGCTAATAATTTTTCGATACAACTTTTGAATATTTTATCGAAAGAATTGGATAAGTAGATTATTTTTTTAAGCTGTTATTTTGAGTAAAAAAAGTAGTATTTTTAATTCTTAATTGCGCAGGAGCGATGCCAAAAAAATCTTGTGCTTTAAAATTTTTTTCAGATAAAAAATCGAATATTTTTTTATAATTTTTTCTTTCAGAATCATCAAGAATCAAGCAGCCGCTTGGCTTCAAAGCTGTAAGACAATTTCTTACACATTCAAATCTTTTTAAAGAATCAACAATAATAAAATCAAATTTCTTATTTAAAATATTAGGAAAATTTTGATAATCATCATTCGTTAAAGCATCATTCATCAAATATAAATTTATGTTGGCGCAATTGTGATGATTATGAATAGAAATATTTTTTATATCTTCTTTATTATTTTCATCACTCAACTGCGCTTTGTATTTGCCTTCTGGGCTGGGCTGTTTTTGCAAACTAGACCACATGTTTGCGCTTTTATCAGCAATAATTTCAAACCACCTTTTATTGCTTTCCAAACTGGTTATAGAGCCCGCCATTCTACTAAAAAATAGAGTAGAAGCCCCACTGCCAAATTCAAAAATATCATGATTTTTATTAATATTTTTTTTAAGAAAATCAATTGCTTCATATGTCATCCAAGGCACAGGATTACCATTTTCGTCCTGCGAAAATCCATCTAAAAAAGATTTTTTCCAGCTAATTTTATTTTTTTCAAAAAGAGTTTTGATTATATCGCTCACAAAAAGTTTAGTTAATTTCTTTCATCAATCTATAAGTAATACTATCATGCAGCGCCCTAAAAGAAGCATCAATAATATTTTTGGAAACACCAATGGTTGTCCATTTATTATTTTTTTCATCACTTGATTCAATTTGCACTCTAGTTACCGCCCTGGTTCCATCTGAGGGAGTTAGAATTCTAACTTTATAATCGCTTAATTTTACGGTTTTTAAGGCAGGATATTTTTTTGATAATGCTTTGCGCAGCGCTTTATCTAAAGCATTCACCGGACCATTTCCTTCAGCAACAGTCATAATAATTTTATTATCAACTTTTACTTTTATTGTTGCTTCAGAAAGCGTGTGAGCGCCTCCTTTAGCGTCATATTTTAATTCATCTAAAACTCTAAAACCAATTAGAGTAAAAAAATTAGGCACCGCAGATAAAAATCTTTTAGCTAAAATTTCAAAACTAGCATCGGCGGCATCATAAGCAAAGCCTTTCGCTTCTAGGTCTTTTACTTTTTCTACTAAATCTGAAATTTCAGTAGATTTAATTTTATCAATATCAAGACCAATTTCTTTTAAGCGAGAAATTATATTTGATCGACCCGCTTGATTTGAAACCATGATATATCTTTGATTTCCAACTATTTCTGGTTCAATATGTTCATAAGATTTAGCATTTTTACTAACTGCAGAAACGTGTAATCCGCCTTTATGGGCAAAGGCATATTTTCCAACATAAGGCGCAAATTTATCGCGCTCTTTATTTAATAAATCATCAAGAAAATTTGAAGTTTTAACCAGGTTTTTTAAATTAACATCATCAATTCCAACATCATAACCCATTTTTAAAGCTAAGCTTGGAATAATAGAAATTAAGTTAGCATTGCCGCATCGCTCGCCAAGCCCGTTAATTGTTCCTTGAACTTGTCTAACCCCAGCTTCAACCGCCGCTAAAGAATTTGCGATGGCATTTCCGGTATCGTTATGACAATGAATTCCCAAATTTTCTCCAGGAATTTCTTTTATTACCTCTTTAATAATTTTAGAAATTTCATTTGGCAGGCTTCCACCATTAGTGTCGCAAAGCACAATCCACCTAGCTTTAGCCTCGTAAGCAGCTTTAATGGTTTTTAAAGCAAAATTTGGATTTGCTTTAAATCCGTCAAAAAAATGTTCAGCATCAAACATCGCTTCTTTTTTCTTTTGAATAATATGTTTGATTGAATCTGATATCATTGCCAGATTTTCTTCTTCAGTGATATTTAAAGCGTGAGTTAAATGAAAATCCCAACATTTTCCAACAATACAAACCGCCGAAACATCGCTATTTACAAGGGCATTTAATCCAGCGTCATTAGCGGCTGAAACACCATTTCTTCTAGTCATTCCAAAAGCGGTGAATTTTGATTTTTTTAATTTTGGAAGGTTAGAAAAAAATTCGTCATCTAAAGGATTTGCGCCCGGCCAACCGCCTTCAATATAATCAATTCCAAGACTATCTATAGTTTTTGCAATTTCAATTTTATCTTTTAAGCCAAAATTTACCGTGCTAGTTTGAGCGCCGTCGCGCAAGGTTGAATCATATAAATAAACTCGAGGTTTTTTAGTCATTTTAAATAAAAAATAAAGTCATTCCAAGGCCAGCAAAAATAAAAGAAAGAACCCAAAAACTTCTAACAACTTTTTTTTCGCCCCAGCCTTTTTTTTCAAAGTGATGATGTATTGGAGCCATTAAAAAAATTCTTTTTTTGCGAATTTTATAAGAACCAACTTGTAAAATTACTGAAGCTGCTTCAATTACGAAGAGTAAAGAAATTACAAAAAATATAACTTCTTGTTTGATGATAATTGCAATTAAACCAAGAACAGAGCCCATCGCCAAGCTTCCAACATCGCCCATAAAAATTTTAGCAGGCTTTAAATTAAAAGTTAAAAAAGCTAAAACTGCGCCAATTAAAGCAATGCAGAAAAAAATTAATTCCTTTGTATTTGCAATAAATGGAACAAAAAATTCTTTTGCCATTAAGGGGTTTGATGCTACAAAAACAAGGAAAGAAAGGCAAATTAAGTTAATTATAGTTGGAACAGATACTAATCCGTCTAAGCCGTCCGTAAGGTTTAGGGCGTTTGAAGTTCCAACAATTACAAAAGTTACAAATAATACAAATAGCACTAAGCCTAGAGAAATCCAGTGTCCATGATTAATTGGAATAAATATTTTATTTTGAAAATGAACCTGATCAACGCTTCCAAGCCATAAAAATGCAACTCCGATAATGGTAAATTGAATTATTAATTTAATGCTGCCACGAAATCCATCGGTATTTTTTTTCATCACCTTAAATAAGTCGTCTGTAAGTCCAATCAAAGCAAATGAAATAAAAACAAAAGATGCAATCCAAACATATTGATTGTTTAAATCAAGAAAGAGTAGGGTAGTTATTAGGGTTGCCAAAACAATAAAAATTCCTCCCATGGTAGGAGTATTTTTTTTAGCCTGGTGAGTTTGTGGGCCACTTTGTCGAATAGGCTGGCGACAAATTTCCTTTTCTTTTAAATAACATAAAAAAGATTTGATGCCAAAAAAACCAAGCAAATAAGAGGTTAGTAAGCATATCAAAGATTTTAAAAAAATATTTTCTATCAATAAATAATTTAGCACGTGTTTTTAAGATATATTTAATTTTTCTATTATTTTTTCCATCTTCATTCCTCTAGAGCCTTTGACATATAAAATATCACCATCTTGAAGAAAATTTTTAATTTCAAGTGCTGCTAGATTGGAATCTAAAAAAGTTTTGTAAGAATTATTTGGTAAATTTTTTGCTGCATTTATCATGTTTTTTCCAACCAAAACAGCAAAATCAATATTAAGATTTTTTAAATAATTGATTATTTCTTGATGTAATTCAACCGATTTTTCACCAAGTTCAAGCATATCGCCAAGAGCGATCACAACATTGTTTTTTTTGAGACTATTTTTTAAACTTACCGCATGAGCAATTCCAGCCTTAATTGACGGCGCGCTCGCATTGTAACTATCATCAATTATAGTAATGGTTTTTTGATTAACTTTTATTTCTTTAATTTTGCCGCGACCAGCTACAGACTCTAATTCTTTAAATATATTCAAACTTTTTTCTAAGTTTTTTCCAAGC
>CALBSF010000091.1 GCA_937927795.1 uncultured Rickettsiales bacterium | reverse complement strand
CAGGCGAAGACACTCTTTCCCTACACGACGCTCTTCCGATCTCAACTAAAATTTTATTTTTTTCATCATTTTCAAAACTATAAATCACCTGCAAAACTCTAGTATCAATCTTCTGAGCATTGCCACCACTAACAGAAATTTTTGGAACTATATAGGGTTCAAAACGAACAAAACTTAATGGAATTTTAATTTTTGGATTGCCGCGAAGGTAAGCAAATGCAGGTTTTTGAGGGTTTACCCTGCCCGCTTCAGTTTCATCAATTTCAACTCTAACATGCATTTTTTCAAGATTACCAATCATAATTAAAGATTTAGCTAAACTTCCAGCTTGAGCATATTCTCCCGCCCTAATATCAACTTTTAAAACCTCACCATCAATTGATGATTTTACTGTTAATTTATCCAGCGCAACTCTTGCTACTTCAACTTCCGCCTTAGCTTGCTTAGCTTTTTGCTCATAAATTTCCACAGCAATTTTTTTCTTATTAAATTCATCTTGACTATAAGCTCTTTTATCTGAAATATTTTTATACATTTCAAATTCCAAACTTTTTTCTTTAGCATCTAATTTTGCCGCCTCATATTGCGCCTCTTTTAAATCAAGATTTGCCTTGGCTTCGCGATCATCGATGGTAAATAAATTATCGAATTTTTTTATTTTATCTGATGGTTTTACGTAAACTTCACTCACTATTCCTGAGATACTAGCACCAATATTGATGATTTCGCTTTGTGGCTCAGTAACTCCAAGCCCAGAAACCGTATTTGTAAAATCAGATACTGCAACTTGTTTTGCGGTTTCAACAATTTCTCTTTTAGGATTTTTACTTAAATTAAAAACAGCATTTAGCAACATCAACAAAGCAATCAAAGGCAATATCACCTTTAGAAAAAAGTTTTTTTTGGTTATGTTTTTTATTGTTTGAATTAATGCCATTAATTTTTTATTTTACCGTCTTCCATTTCAATAATTTTATCGGCGAAATTAAAAATTCTATTATCGTGAGTAACCACAATCACCGCTCTTAAATCTTTCATAGCATTATTTTTTAAAATCTCCATTACTTTCAAACCAGTAACGCCATCAAGCGCCGCAGTTGGTTCATCGCAAACTATAACTTTTGGACTATGAACTAAAGCTCTTGCAATTGCAACCCTTTGTTGCTGACCGCCGGAAAGTTGATTGGGTAATTTCTCCAAATGATCTGTCATTCCTATTTCTTTTAAAATTTCTGATGCTTTTTTACAAGCCTCATCCATTTTAACGCCATCCGCAATCAATGGAATTGCAGCATTTTGCTCGGCAGTTAACGCAGGAAGTAAATTATATTGCTGAAAAATAAAGCCAATATTTTTTCTTCTAAAATCAACTTTTTTTTCATCCGATAATTTACTAATTATCACATCATCAATAATTACATCACCACTTGAAGCAGTTAAAATTCCACTAATAATTGACAGTAAAGTAGTTTTTCCACAGCCGCTTGGACCAACAAGCATGGTTAATTCGCCATAATTTATATTGATATTTATATCTGATAAAACTCTTATTTTTTGATTTCCAACTAAAAAATCTTTACAAATATCTTTAGTTTGAATCGCGATTTTTTTTAACGTCATGTCATCCCCTAAAAACAATAGCCGGATCAAGCACAAAAACTTTTCTTATACTAATCAAACTTGCTAAAACCATAATCAAAACCACCGCAAAAGCAACGCCAACAACCACTTGCCATGGCAAGAAAAATCCTTTAAATGCACTGGCACCACCCGAAACTTTTTCAAAAAATATAGAAGTAAGTCCAATTCCAATTGCATATCCAATTGAACCAACGACTAAACTTTGGGTTAAAACCATTTTTAAAATTTTTTTATTTGTAACTCCAATCGCTTTTAGCGCTGCAAATTGTTTTAAATTTTCTACCACAAAAATATAAAAAGTTTGACCAGAAATAACCGCGCCAATTATGAACCCAAGCAATACTGTAATTCCAAAATTAATTGCAATTCCAGTATGGCCAATATAATAATTGAAAGTTTCGTCGCGAAATTTATTCCAAGGCAAAGCTTTTAAATTTGTTTGATCGGTAATTTTTTTTGCAACTTTATTTTCATCAAATCCGTCTTTTGCTTTTGCGATCACAAAAGACATTTTATTTCGAGAAGGTCCTGTATATTTTATTGCCTGCGAATATTTGCTATACATCAAAATTGGCGAAGCAAAACTTGGGGTTGAATCAGCAATGCCAACCAATACCATTCTTTGATCATTAGCTTCAAATTCGCGGCCAATTCTTAAAGGCTCGCCGGGCCACACATAATTATATCCAAGTTGATCAATTATTACTCCATCTGGTATTTTTAAATCATCCAAACTTCCCATTATCATTTTTCTTGGACCCCCAATTAAAGAATAATCATCAACTCCAATTAAAGTAACCATCTGTAAATTATTATTTACTTTTACCACCACTGATCCTTTAAAAAAAGGCGCCGCCCATTTTACTCCTTCAACGCCGCGAACCTTTGCCAATGCAATGTCAGGAAGAGGCTCAACCCCATCAATATATTGCACTTTTTTGTCCATCACCCAAATATCAGCCTCTTTAGTTTCATCAATTACCGCATAAGTTCTTGCCATAATTCCAATAAATAATGAAATTTGTTGAGCCATTAAAAGAGTGGCAAAACTAATACCAAAAATCAGACCGAGATATTTTGCTCGATCACCGATCAACATTTTTATTGCAATTTGATTCATCTTTTAAAAAAGCTTTTTATTTTTGTTAAAGCAAGTAAAATAGAGGCTTTATACCAATTCCCATCTATAATTAATCATTTAAGCAAAATATTTTTAAGGATAAAATTTAGGTAAAAAACCGCTCGTATCAGGATATACGTAAGGTTTTTTACCTAATTTTTATACCAAAAAGATGAAGCTTAAATGATTAATTATAGATGGGAATTGGTATTATAATCAATTTGCAAATTTTTTAATATGGAAAAAGCAGAAAAAAATCCAATGACATTTCAAGAACATTTTTTAGAACTTAGAAAAAGAATTTTTTTTGTAATATTTTTTTTCGTAACTTTTTTTTGCATCAGTTATTTTTTTGCAGAAAATATTTATCAGTTTTTATTGCAACCATTT
>CALBSF010000090.1 GCA_937927795.1 uncultured Rickettsiales bacterium | reverse complement strand
ATATGACACTTTCGGTTTCCCAGCAGATTTATCGAGAATTATTGCTGAAGAAAAAGGGTTAACGGTAGACGAAAAAGGTTTTGATGAAGAAATGGAAAAGCAAAAACAGCGTTCCAAAAAATCATCAGCCCAAAAAGTGTACGACTGGGAAATCCTGGAAGAGACTGCCGAAAACTTTGTAGGATATGATAAAACCGAAAATCAGGTAAAAATTACCCGCTTCCGTAAGGTAGAAAACAAAGACGGCGTTTTTTATCAAATCGTATTGAATGAAACTCCATTCTACCCAGAAGGAGGTGGACAAGTTGGAGATAAGGGGATTTTGGAATCGGGTGTTGAAATCATTGAAGTATTAGAAACCAAAAAGGAAAACAACCTGATTATTTCTTTGGTGGAGAAATTACCGGAAAATATTTCAGGAATCTATACAGCGAAAGTGATTACTGCCGAAAGAAAAAATTCACAGGCCAACCACTCTGCTACTCACCTATTGCATGAGGCCTTAAGAGAAACTTTGGGAACTCACGTAGAGCAAAAAGGTTCTTATGTGGGTCCAGATTACTTGCGTTTTGACTTCTCTCATTTTTCTAAAATCATCACCTGCATGATAAGATGATCTAGTTAAAGGACTTGATGAAACCATCAAAAAACCTTTATTAATCGCCATTTTTTTATAAAACTCAAATTCATCAGGATGAACATAACGATCAACCGGCGCATGCCTTAAAGTTGGGCGCAAATATTGCCCGATAGTAATAAAATCAATATCTGCAGATCTCATGTCATCCATAACCTGCAAAATTTGCTCTTTGGTTTCACCAAGGCCAACCATCAAACCAGATTTAGTAAACATAGTTGGATCAAGCTCCTTAACTTTTTTAAGCAGCCACAAAGAATGAAAATAACGAGCACCAGGGCGAATTGTGGTATAAAGAGCCGGAACAGTTTCAATATTATGATTAAACACATCTGGCTTTGCTGCTACAACCTTTTCAACCGCACCATCTTTTCTCAAAAAATCAGGAGTCAAAATTTCAATTGTTACTTGACTAGAAACTGCGCGAATTTTTTCAATACATTTTATAAATTGATCAGCGCCGCCATCCGCCAAATCATCACGATCAACCGAAGTAATAACCACATGTTTTAAGCCTGAAGTTTTTACAACATCGGCAACGTTATCTGGCTCATGTGGATTAACCGCATCTGGCTTTCCAGTTTCAATATTACAAAATGAACAAGCTCTAGTGCAAACTGAACCAAGAATCATCACCGTTGCGTGCTTTTGCTCCCAGCATTCACCAATATTTGGGCAAGAAGCTTCTTGGCAAACTGTATGTAATTTCTTTTGATTTAATAATTCTTTAGTTTCTAAATATCCTTTAGAAGTTGGCGCCTTAACCCTTATCCAGTCAGGCTTTCTTTCGATTGCTTCTTTGGGTGATTTTGTTGCAAAGCCAAGAAAATCTTTATTATCAAATTTTGCGATTTGTCCTGACTGCCTTTTTTCTTCCCTGGTTTGCATTATTTTATTTCTCCAGTTGCTACAAATTTTGTGATTTCAGCAATATTAGTTGAGTGATCAGCAAGGCGTTCAAAACTTTTGGCGATAGATAAAGTATTGGTAATTTTTTTAACCTGCTCTTTAGTAAAACTCTCACTTTCAATAATTGAAAATAAATCACGATAAATTTTATCAATTTTATCATCGGTTTTAAGCACCAAATCAGCCAATTCTTGATCTTGGTCATTAAAAGCGCGAACCGAATTTTTTAACATTTCTTTTGAAAGCTCTATCATTAAAAATATTGAATTTTCAACATTATTATCAAATTTTTCTTCCCCAATGTAAGCTACTTTTTTAACTATACTCTTAGCCTGATCACCAATTCTTTCTAGGTTTGCCGACACTTTCAAAGAAGAAATAATATATCTTAAATCAACTGCCATTGGCTGACGAAGCGCCAGAATAGCAGTAATTTTCTTCTCAATCAAATGATCTAAAGTATTAATTTTATAATCGTGACTAGTAATTTTCTCGATAAATTTTTCATCGCGGGTTTTCACCATTTGCGCAATCATATCAATTGAATCTAAAAGCAATTCCACCATTTCTTCTAGAGTTCCAGCAATTGATTGTAAATCTTTATCGTAAGCTTTAACGGTATGTTTTTCTAAGGTCATTTTAATTACCACTTTAATTTATTTGGGCGTCTTATACCAAGTCTCATCTTTACATAGCTGATAAAGCTTCGTCTTTTTGGTAAAAATT
>CALBSF010000089.1 GCA_937927795.1 uncultured Rickettsiales bacterium | reverse complement strand
TGTATCAAGTGATACAGCGTTATTCTTCGAGCAAATTTTTACCAAAAAGACGAAGAAAAAATAAATTAATAAATGGTTCATTTGATATAAGGGGCTAGATTTTATATCATAATACACTAAATGTCAAATTGGATTTAGCAAAATCAAATTAGCTCAGCAAATAACAAAGCCGGAAGCAAACCCCCGGTTATCTTATTAGTTGATGAATTATCATCATTTCCAATCCAAACACCAATCACATATTCATCATTAAAACCAACAAACCAAGCATCTCTAAAGTCTTGACTGGTGCCGGTTTTACCGTAAATATTACTAGCTACATTAGCATTTTTACCAGTTCCATTTGCCACAACTTCGCGCAAAACTTCTTTTATTTTTCTTAAAGAAACTTGAGAAATCACGCTCTCAAAGCCTGAAGACTGCCTTAAATATAGATCTTGATTTAGACTATCTTTAACTCCATTAATAACATAAGGAATTACAGGCTTTCCGTCATTGGCAATTGTTGCATAAGCTGAAGTAAGCTCAAATAAACTAACCTGACTGGTTCCAAGGGAAATGGTTAAATCATTTTTATCAATTTTTGAAATTATGCCGCATTGATGCGCAGTCCTTACTATTGGCTCTTGACCAACTTTTTTTGCCAATTGCACCGCAACAGAATTGAGTGAATGACTAAAGGCAGTTTTTAAACTAACCTGCCCCAAATATTTCCCTTCATAATTGTCAGGAAGCCAGGCTCCGATATTGATTTTTTTATCTTCAAAAATATCTTGAGGTGTAAATCCCTTTTCAAAAGCCGCCAGATAAACAAAGGTTTTAAAAACTGAGCCAAGCTGTCTTTTGGCATAAACTGCGCGATTAAATTGACTTTGCTGATAATCGTTGCCGCCAGCCATTGCAACAACTGCGCCGTTTTTTTTCATCACTATAACCGCAACTTGAGATTTGAGTAATTTTTTACTATTTTTAGTAATAAACTTATCTAATTTATCTTCTAATTTTTCCTGAATTTTTTCATCTAAAGTTGTATTAACTTTTAATAACTTTTCTTTTTGGGCATTTTTATTTAAAAAATCTGGCAATTGATCATAAACAAAGTCAACAAAATAAAGTCTTTGCGCCCTATCAGTTTTGTAATTTGCATCTTGATTTATTTCAGCAAAATTTTTCTCATTTAATAATCCAGCATCAATCATATTTCTAAGCACAACATCAGCTCTTTCCTGCGAATTTTGACGATTAACTTTCGGTGAAAATTTTGATGGAGCCTTTAAAATTCCCGCTAAAGTTGCGCATTCATTGAGATTTAAATTCTCAACATCCTTGCCAAAATAATTTTTTGCAGCGTTTAAAACTCCATAGTTTCCTGATCCAAAATATGCTCGATTTAAATAAAAAGCTAAAATTTGCTCTTTGGTAAAATGCCTTTCAAGCTGAACAGCCAGTAAGATCTCTTGTATTTTTCTTTTAAAGGTTCGATTGGAATCAAGAAAAATTAATTTTGCTAATTGCTGAGTAATTGTACTGCCACCTTGCACTATTCTATGAGCTTTGCGATTTACATAAAAAGCTCTAGAAATTCCAACAAAATCAACACCGTAATGATTGAAAAATCTGCGATCTTCGGTTGCAATAACTGCATTAATCAAATTTTGCGGCAACTTAGAATAATCAACTTCACTGCTATAAATTTCACCACGATTAGTGATTCTGTTGCCATTTGAATAATTAACTTCGGTAATTTGCTTACCACTTTTCGCCTCTAGATCAGCTAAACTAGGCAAATCATGTAAATAATAAAATAGTGCTATAGTTGCAAAAATACCAATCCAAATCGCTAGAATAAAGAGCCATTTAAAAATAAATTTGAAAAAATTCATGAGATGTTGTTTAATAAGAGGTTTTCTTTAAGTAAACTTACCCTTAAAAATGGATTGCTTTGCTTCGCTTCGCTCGCAATGACGAAGAAGCGTAAGGGCTACACTCTTGACCATTATAAGCGAAGGTTGCAATCATTCCACGCTTCGTCATTGCGAGCGAAGCAAAGCAATCCATTTTTAAGGATAAAAAACTGAGCTAGATTCTTATATTTAAAATGAAAAAATACATTATAAAAAATCACAGATTAATTGAAGAAAAGCAAGCTCAAATTTCAATTAATGAGCGCGGCTTCTTATTTGGCGATGGAGTTTTTGAAACTTGTAAAATTTATAATGGGAAAATTTATGACTTTAAAGCTCATAAAACCAGACTTACTCAAGGATTAAAGGCATTACAAATTTCTTGTAATATTGCCAACCTAGAACAAGATTGCCTAAAATTGATAAAAAAAAATCAGATTAAAAATGGCATTTTGAGAATTTCAATAAGCAGGGGAATCGGCAGTATCGGCTATTTTCCAACTTCCAATAAAAGTTTAATCATAATTCAAACTCTTAAAAATCGAACAATTCCAAAAGAAATTATTTTAACAATTTCTGATATAAAAAAACCTTCACAAAATTCTTTTCCCATTAATCACAAAACGGCAAATGCCCTGCCCTACATCTTAAATAAGCTTTATGCTAAAAAAAATAAATGCTTTGATGCAATAATGTTAACACAAGAAAATTATATTTCAGAAACTTCCGCGGCAAATATTTTTTGGGTAAAAGATGGTAAAATTTATACTCCTTCAAAAGATTGCGATATATTAGAAGGAACAATAAGATCAAAGCTTTTAAAGCATTCACCAATTAAAATTATTGAAAAAAAAGCAAGCTTAAATGAATTAAAACAAGCTGATGAAATCTTTTTAAGTAACGCCTCCTCTTTGATTATTTTGGTTGATAAGCTGATTTTGTTTGATAAAAATGACAAAAAGATTATAAATTTTTCTAAGGAAACTGGTCTAAATCTATATAAATTAATTAAAATGTATGTCAAAAAATCTTGCCAATAAAAACAAATTCAAACAAGCATTTTCATTAATAGAAATATCAATTGTAATATTAATACTGGGAATATTAATTGCCGGCGTCACGCAATCGAGCATTTTATTTAGTAAGTTTCAAATATCAAATGCTCGAAATTTAACCACCGGCTCTGCAGTTACAAGAATTTCAAATTTAGTTACTTGGTATGAAACAACCATGGAAAATAGTTTTGATGACGCAGAAACCGAAGATAATTCAACCATAACTAATTGGTATGATTTAAATCCGCAATCATCTTACAAAAATAACGCCTCTTCAAGCACCGCAAAGCCGATATACATCAAAAATTGTATAAATAATTTACCCTGCTTGAGATTTAATGGATCCAATGACTACATGGCTTTTAACGGTAATATTTTTATTAATAGCAGCTATACAATTTTTATCGTTGAACAAAGAAGATCAAATAAATCAGCAAATTACATCATTGGAGGAACCCAAGGTGTGGTTGGTAAAAATTTAACCTTTGGCTATGAAAGCAATAACCTTGTTAGACACTCTCACTATTCAGTAGACACCATGGATTATGCTGTTAGTAACTATAAATCACCAACACCAATAATTCACACCGTCATGTTTGATAAAAATGCTGGCAGAAAATATTGGCTTAATGGAGGCGTAAACCCTACCGCCTCTGATTCTGGCACAACTCCTCTAACATCCTTTACTGGATCTACAATTGGTCGATTTAACACATATTTCTTTAACGGAGATGTTGCAGAAATAATTATTTACTCTGACTCTTTATTAAATCGCGATAGGCAGGTAATTGAAAATTATTTAAGTCAAAAATGGAAAATTGCAATAGCCACATCTTAAAAGAAATTCCTTGGCAAGAGCCTGTTAATTTAGCAAAAAAAATTTCTGATAATTACTCACAAGATTGGGTTTTTCTCTACTCTGGGCTAAATTTAGAAGTAAAAAATTCAATTTCTTATATCGCAATTTTTCCAGATGAAGAAATTTATACTGATGATTTTTTATTAGCTCAAACGGTAATTCAAACTAGTGATAAAAAATGGTTTGGATATATATCTTATGAGTTTGCGCGCGATTTAGAAAAAATACCAAAGACCAAAAAATCATTTGTTGATTTACCAAAATTTCATTTAATAAATTTTAGAATTATTTTTGAATTTCATCATGATAAAAAAATTTTAAAAGTTTTTTATTTCAATAAAGATGAATTAAGCGAAGTCTTGAAATATGAGGTTAAAAAAGATGTTAAACCGAAATTAAAAATTGAAAATCTATCTTCTAATTTTTCTGATAAATCTTACTTACAATCAATTGAAAAAATCAGAAAAATGATTGCAAATGGTGATTTTTACCAAACTAATTTAACTCGAAAATTTTTTGGTAAATTTAAAAATATAAACAATCATCGTCAAAATTTTCAAATCTTTCAAGACCTCGTCAAATCAAGCCCCGCAAACTATTCTTCATTTTTAAGTTTAAATAAAAACTATATAATTTCATCAAGCCCAGAATTATTTTTAGAATTAAAAAATAAAAAAATAATTTCAAGACCAATCAAGGGAACGGCCTCAAGATCAGATGATAAAATTCAAGATCAGAAAAATAAATTAAACTTAAAAAATAGCGCCAAAGAAAAAGCAGAAAATTTGATGATTGTTGATTTGGTAAGAAATGATTTGGCTAGAGTTTGCAAAGCGGGAAGCGTTGAAGTTAAAGATTTATTTAAAATAAACTCTTACTCAAATGTTCATCACATGTCATCACAAATTCAAGGAATATTATCAGATAATATAAATGCTTTAGATGTAATAAAATCAACATTTCCCGCTGGATCAATGACGGGAGCTCCAAAAATTAAAGCGATGGAAATAATTGCTAAAATAGAAAAAATGAATCGCGGAATATATAGCGGCGCAATCGGCTATTTGAGCAAAAATGAAATGAATTTATCAGTGGTAATTCGCACTTTAATTCTATCAAATGAAAAATTTGAATTTCAAGTTGGTGGAGCAATTACTTTTGATTCA
>CALBSF010000088.1 GCA_937927795.1 uncultured Rickettsiales bacterium | reverse complement strand
CCAACAAGATTATGAGAATAAGAACTAAGGTCTAAATTGCCTACCCCATCAACCAATCCGTCACCCACAATATTACCAAACAAAATACTTCCAGAAGAATTTAATAACTCTAATTGACCCTGAAGATTTATATTTATTGCAGCAATATCGCCAAATATTTTAGCTTGCGAGCCGTGAAAAATATTAAAATTAGCTAATATATTGTTACTTCCAATATTCCCATAAACCATTTCAACGCCCTCTCCAGTATTAACAGAGCCTCTTCCTGCGGACGAACCTTCTATATCTCCCCTGATTATTGATAAAGAATTAAGATTTAAAGATTGACCACTGCCAAGCAAAATATTGCCATTAATGTTACCCGAATTGTTTATGATTGAAGAAGAAAGAATATCGCCATTAATAGTTCCGCCCTCAGCATTATTAATATTTGCAAGACCACCCAGATCAAGTGAACCATTAATAGTTCCAAAGTTAGTAACATTTGCAGAATTTGATCCTATAACTTTAATTGCCGCAACTCCATCATTTGGAGCTAGCTCAGATCCAATTACTCCTCCTCTATTATTAGTAACCACAAGAGAAGAATTGCCAAAAAGGTCTTCTAGAACAATCGCGTTTGAGGTAGATTGACTAGCAATATTAATTGCACCACTATTAATAATTGTTAAGCCAGCTTGAAGGCCAACACCTTCATTTTTATAATAAATTGCATTGCTATCAGCTATAGCGCTATTGGACAAAGTGGTTCCTGCATCAAGTGTTACCAAATTCATTCCTTGAAGACTATTTTTTAAAACCACAGCTCCTTCAAAAGGTTGACCATATTCACTAGTAACTATACCAGATTTTATGTGTAAATCAAGCAAGCCCGCTTCTATAAGAATTGCAGAGTTACCTACAATTCTAATACCCTTATCACTAGATGTATTAACTTCTATTCCAATTTCACGTCCCAAGCCATAAATACCAACACTTTCAATTGAATCAACAAAAGATATATCTCCATCTGGGCCGGTAATAATAAAAGCTCCTGAACCATCCGCTGTGACACTAGAATTTTCTTGGCGATCAATCGCAACTATCGCTAAAGCTGATGAGTTAATACTATTAAAAATAGTAAAAAAAATAACAAATAATTTTGAGATTTTCATTTAAATAAAATTATCTATTTTGTTAAAAAAGATTTTTTAAGGAAAAGTGATCAAATAATAAATTTTAATTGACCACTCTAGAGCAGAAAACAGCATCGCGCTAATTGATAGGCTTTAATGGAGACTTAAGCAAAAGATTTTGAAGAAAAATTTAAGCAAAGAGTCTTTTGTATCAAGATAAGACAATATTTATTCTATAACCTCTGGTGCTATAGATGAGACTTAGTATTAAACACCCCACAAAGCACTTTTTTTAACCCAACCTTTTTTATTATTAATTTTAACTGCACACCAATCTTCACCACATTCCAAATAATCACCAATCACATTATTTTCTAAATGATATATTTTTCGAGATTTTTCAGTATTTTTACTATGCATATCAACAAAAGGCTTGTTGATTCTTGTCATCACCGTTCTTTTTTTGGTTAAAAGCGTTTGAGTAACCCAGCCGGTTTGTCCTTCATAATCTTTAATTTCGCTCCAATTATCATATTCACTAATCACGCGAATAGGAATTCCTTTTAATTTATAAGTAAATTTAATTGGATAATTTTGCCCAGGACCAGCTCTAACATTGGTTTCTTCTGATCTTAGTGAAGCAAAATAATTAACCTCTTCCACGATTCTGCTGGCGTTAGAAATATTAGGCAAAAGCAAAAATAAAGAGAATATTATGAGAAAAATCTTCATTTTTATTTTAATTTTTCTTGTTTGATTTATTTAAATGGAATTTTTTTCCACCATCAAGAATCGCGATTTGTTTTGATCTTGCAACAGCTAATTCATCTTTAGCAACATTTTTTGTAATAACGCTTCCCGCCGCTACAACTGATGAATTGTCAATTTCAACCGGAGCAATAAGAGAGCAATTTGAGCCGATAAAAACATCATCACCAATTTTGGTTTGAAACTTATTATAACCATCATAATTACAAGTAATTGTGCCCGCTCCAATATTGCTATTCAAGCCAATTTCAGCATCACCAATGTAACTTAAATGATTAACTTTTGCGCCTTTTTTAATTTTAGATTTTTTTATCTCAACAAAATTTCCAATTTTAACATTAGAAGAAATTTCAGTTTGCGGACGAATTCTAGCAAAAGGCCCAATCACCACATTTGACGCTATTTTAGCGCCATCAATATGACAAAAAGATTTAATTTCTACATCTTTTTCAATTGTAACATTTTTACCAAAAACAACATTTTGATGAATCATCACATCATGAGAAATTTTAGTATCAAAAGAAAAATAAATAGTTGCCGGATCAAGCAAAGTAACGCCTAAATCCATCATTTTTTTGCGAAGTTGATTTTGTTTAATATTTTCAACCCTTGCTAATTCAAATTTAGAATTAACCCCTAAAACCTCTTCTTCATTGGTGTGAATAAAACTACATTTTAAATTTTCATCATTTGCAAGACGCACCAAATCAGTCAAATAGAACTCACCGGCCGCATTATCATTTTTTATTTTAGCAATTAATTTTTTGATTATTTCACCGTCAAGCGCCATCACTCCTGAATTGCAAAGCGTAATTTCTTTTTCATTTTTACTTGAGTATTCATTATAGTTACTGTTTATACTATTCGAGTAGTTGATATTATTATTATTGTTGGTAAAGTTACTATTATTAACCCCTAAATTTCCTAATGGTTGAAATGGGCTGT
>CALBSF010000087.1 GCA_937927795.1 uncultured Rickettsiales bacterium | reverse complement strand
TGAAAGCATGCCATTAGAACCTTCAAGCCCTTCTAGTTGAAAAGGAATCACCAATTCAATATGACCTTTTTTAGTCAATTCTTTCATTTTTTCGGCGCTTTCCGGAGCGCATCTAAATTTATCTCTTCTGTGAACCACATAAACTTTTTTGGCAATATCCGCAAGGCTTAAAGCCCAATCAACCGCAGAATCTCCCCCTCCAGCAATCACCACATTTTTTCCCGTAAATTCATGTTTAGATTTTACAGCATAAAAAATTGACCTTCCTTCATATTCTTCAATTCCATCTAGCGGCGGGCGATTGAATCCAAAGGCTCCGCAGCCAGCGGCAATAATTATCGCCTTGCAATTGATTTGGGTGTTTTTTGAAGTTGTAACCAAAAAACTACCATCTGCTTTTTTTTCAATTTTTTCAACTAATTGATTTAAATGAAATGTTGGGTTAAAAGGTAAAATTTGTTCTTCCAATTTGGCGATCAACTCACTTGCTAAAATACTTGGATGAGCAGGAATGTCATAGATTGGTTTTTCTGGATAAAGCGCCAAACATTGTCCGCCAATGGTTTCAAGGGTATCTATAATGTGAGTTTTTATTTTTAACATCCCCGCTTCAAAAACTGCAAAAAGACCAGTTGGACCCGCGCCAATAATAACTAAATCAGTATTATGAATATTGCTCATTGCTTAAAATAATGTTAAAAAATATTGTTTGCAAAACGCTATTCTAAAAAATCAACAACAAAAACACAATGGTTAAGAAGATGGCTGAGCTTGGAGCAGCTAAGGAAGAAATAATAAAGGTAAGAAGACTAAACAATTTAATATATTCTTAATATTCAGTCTAAAATGGATCAACAAAAACTGACGCCACGTGAACGTCAGGCAGTTTTGGCAGATTTAAAACAGCTCATCAGCTCGGCTTGGCAAACCGATGAAATTCGCCAACATCGCCCAACTCCTGTCGATGAAGCAAAATGGGGCTTTACCACCATTGAGCAAACCTTATGGCATAGCATTCCACAATTTTTACGTGAGTTTGATGAAGTTGTTTTTGCACATACAGGCAAACATTTACCTTTAACTCATGCACCGATTCGTTTTGCCTCGTGGATGGGCGGCGACCGTGATGGCAACCCTAATGTCACTCATGCGGTAACTCAAGAAGTATTATTGTTATCACGTTGGCAAGCTGCCGACCTTTATTGGCGTGATATTGATGCCTTACGAGCCGATCTTTCGATGCAAGATTGTAGTGCCGAATTGCGCGCGGTGGTGGGCGATAATTGCCGTGAACCGTATCGGGAATTATTAAGAACGGTGCGTGACCGTTTG
>CALBSF010000086.1 GCA_937927795.1 uncultured Rickettsiales bacterium | reverse complement strand
CAAGAATATGGAAATTATCACCATTATGCTTTCTGGAATTTTAAAACATCAAGACAGCATGAATAATAGCGCCTTGATTCGCGCCGGAGAAATTCAAGTAATGAGCGCCGGAACGGGAGTTTTTCACAGTGAATTTAATGGCAGTGATTATGATTCGATAAATCTTTTACAAATTTGGGTTGAGCCAAATAAATTAGATGTTGAGCCAAGATATGATCAAAAAACCATTAAAAATTTAGCGAAAAAAAATGAATTATATCAAATTTTATCACCAAATAAAGATGGTAATGGAGTTTGGATTTATCAAGATGCTTATTTTTATTTAGGTGAATTTGAAGAAGAAAAAGAAATTTCTTATCAATTAAAAAACAAAGATCATGGGCTTTATATTTTTGTAATTGAAGGCGAGTTAAGCCTTAAAAATCAAGCTCTTTTTAAAAGAGATGCGGCAGAAATATATGGTGAAGAAATTATTAATTTTACAGCAAAAAAAGATAGCAAAGTTCTGCTAATTGAAATCCCGTTAAAATAAAAATGGATCAAGATGATTTTAGTTTGCTATATTCCATTTTTTACCAAGATCTTTTTCAATTAATTGCGCTTGCTTATCATCCAAACTGCGATCATACACCATGATCTCAGATATATAGGCATTGTAGTATTCTTTTTCGAATTCACTGCCACCAATTACCATATTATCTTCCGCCACCAATGGAAAAGAGGCGGCGAAATAATCTTGGCCAGTCATTTTTCCGTCAATATATATCGCTCTCAAACCAGATTCACTATCTCTTGTAACTCTTACAATATGCGCCAAATTATCTTTGATTGCAGTTTTCCAAGTGAGTATTTTAACTGTTTTTGAAGGCCACAATATTGCAGCTTTAAATGACTGATTAGCTGATTGGCTAGTTGCGGCTTCATCGGTTTTTAAAACCATAAAAATTTCAGAACTATTTCCAATGATGCTCTTTGTTACCAAACTACTTGACTTTCCATCAAATTTTAAAGCTGGCAATTTATTAATTGCATTTTTTATATAAACTGGCTTATTAGCAGGCGCTAATTGCGAGGCTTTTAATGAATATTGAGAAATGCTATCATACCAATTAGTTACTCGCGCACCATTTTTTGACTCCTTCTCATCAAAAGCTTTTTTGGAAGAAGCGTCGAACCATAAAATCAACTTACCTGGATCTCGTTGCGGAGTGATTCCAGCCATCACCTCTGCATCACTAACATTGTTAATTGCAAAATTATTTTTGCTATCAATTCTAAAGTCAAAAACCGAAATATCATCTTTGCTAAGGGTGTTTTTTGTTGCTAAATCCTTGATAAAAAGATTGATCTTTTTTATTTTTTCTGCCGAAGCATTTTTATCTTTTACAGCCAGTCCATCGAGAGGTTGATCCGTAAAATCACTAATTTTATCCAAATATTCATTCAATAAATAATCAAGATTTTTGATTTTTAAAGTTATGAGGCCCGACATATCGCCTCGCTTTGGAGCATTTGATTTTACACCTCCGTTAAGAGAGAAATTATAAATGGAATTAGAAAATTCTAATTTTTTTAAATTTAATGACAAAGAATAAGGATTTTGATCCAAAATACCAGAAAGCATCGAGTTAGAAAAACTCATTTTATTTGCTGCCTTTGGGGCCGCAAAATCTTCATTTAAACCAATGGAGCTTGCAGCCTGCTGCAAAACTGGAGTTGCAGAAATTTCAAAAGCGAGCGCAAAATTACTCTTGTCGCTTGCAACTTCACTTTTTTTACCTTCTTCTACAGCACCACTTCCTTGCTTTAAATCAAGCATTGAGCTGGCCATAGAAATAAGTGGCACTTTTTCTTCAAGGGTATTTAAAAAATTATTATGTTCGTAATTTTTTAATTCAATATTAAGTAAAAAATTTGTTGGATTTTTTGTTTTATCATCAATAGTGGCAGCCAATTCCCACAATGAAGAGTCTGCGGCAAAAATAGTATTATTATTTTTGTCTAAAATTTTTGGTTCAATAGCGCCATATTTCAATTTAATCTCTTTGCCGATTAAAATCTCTATTTCAGAGCTTTTAGATTGCGAAGTAAAATTAGGATTTTTAGCGCTATCCATGATTACGTAATCAGGATTAATAAATTTTATGCGCGAAATTTCATCTCCCGAAATAAAAATATTCAAAGCTGCCTTGGTTGGAAAATTTGTATATCCTGAAATATTTCCAGCTGCATCTTTACTTACAAAAGGCTCTGGAAAATTAATTATAATATTAGATAAATTATTTTTGACCTCTAAATTTATTTTGCTAACACTTAAAGAATCTCTGCCCCCAGTCCTTAGTAACTTCACATCTTCAATTTTCACCTTATTTAATAGAGGAAAGCCGTAAACAGTGATTTTGCCAACCGAAATTTTATTGGCTTTCTTGGTAACAAAAGTATTTATTTGCCTTGTGACTTGATTAGTTTTAAAAAAATAAAATCCAACATATGCCGCAACAATAAACAACAAAGACGCCGTAATTACAATCAGTTTACGTTTCATAAATATTAGAT
This sequence comes from uncultured Rickettsiales bacterium, assembly GCA_937927795.1. Classification (GTDB taxonomy): domain Bacteria; phylum Pseudomonadota; class Alphaproteobacteria; order Rickettsiales; family UBA1997; genus UBA2645. The sequence goes on along the minus strand of CALBSF010000086.1, from coordinate 519 downwards.
AACTTGAAGATTTGTATTATTTTGATGCGGGATTATAGATTAGTGTTTTGGCTTAGCAAATAAAAGATTGAAAAAATAAATTCAAGATTTTTAAGTGTTAATTTGGGATAAAGATTTGATTACTTATTTGATTGCGGTTTTGGATAATGGTAAAATATAATTATGAGCAGAAAATATAGGCTGTGTTGGAAGTATAATACCATTTCCCATTTATAATCGCACTTTTAGGCGAAATTTTTTGAGGATAAAATTTAAGTAAAAAACCGCGTGTATCAGGATATGCCAAATTCTAAATCTATTGATAGTAAATTCCGTCATTGCGAGCGAAGCGTGGCAATCCATATCCATCAGACTTTCATGGCGTCAATATGGATTGCCACGCTTCGCTCGCAATGACAAAATTGCCTGAATTTACTATCAATAGATATTAGATTTGGTATATAACCTCTGGTGCTATCTTAAGATAATCACCCTCACCCTAACCCTCTCCCCTCAAGGGAGAGGGGATTGTACCGAGAT
>CALBSF010000085.1 GCA_937927795.1 uncultured Rickettsiales bacterium | reverse complement strand
TTGAGTGCTCGAAAGGCACCTATGTTAGATCTTTGGCTCGCGATATATGTAAAAAAACAGGAGTTTGTGGATATGTTTCAAAATTAACTCGTCTAAAAGTTGGAAAGTTTTTGCATGAAAAAACAATTTCTCTTGAAAGTTTAAAAAAAATAATTGATAATGAAGAAAGTTTTTTCGATGGCTCGCTGCTTTTGCTGCAGGATGTCTTAGATTTTATGACTACAATTTCAATCGATGATCAAGATAGTTTTCGGTTCAAGAATGGTGGAACAATAGCAATTAATCAACTATTTTCAAAACCAAATTTTTCTGACATTGTTAGAGTTGAAAGTCATAATCAAACCATCGGTCTGGCTAGACTGGAAGATGGCTTCCTTAAACCAATTAACGTTTTTTAAATTAAAATGTCATTAATAACAAAATCAAAAAAAGAAGTAATAAAAGAATTCGCAAGATCTAAAGATGATAGCGGTTCAGCTGAAGTTCAATGTGCGGTAATGACCAAACAAATTGACAATTTAGTTGAGCATTTAAAAATTCACAAAAAAGACCACTCTTCAAAAAGAGGCCTGTTGATTCTAGTTGGAAAAAGAAGAAGCTTGCTTGATTACCTTAAAAGCAGAGATGTCTCTCGCTATGAAAATCTAATTAAAAAACTTGAAATCAGAAAATAATTTAAAATAAAAAAATATGTTTAATGTTGTAAAAAAAGAAATTGAATGGAATGGAAAAACTCTTTCCCTAGAAACCGGAAAGATTGCTCGTCAAGCTAGCTCTGTTGTTGCAAGATATGGTAATACTACCGTTCTTTGCGCTGTAACCGTTGCAAATAAAGCTATGGAAGGTGCGGATTTTTTCCCACTAACTGTAAATTATATTGAAAAATCATATGCAGCTGGAAAAATTCCAGGCGGATTTTTCAAACGTGAAGGAAAGCCATCAGATGTTGCTACTCTTACTTCAAGACTAATTGACAGACCAATCAGACCTTTATTTCCTTCTAGTTTTTACAACGAAGTAAACGTGGTTTGCACGGTTCTTTCTTACGACCCTAACTGCACTCCTGATATTGTTGCATTAATTGCTGCCTCAGCTGCTTTATCAATTTCAGAAGCTCCATTTTTGGAAGCTGTTGCTGGCGCTAGAGTCGGTTATATTGACGACACTTTCGTTTTAAATCCAAATGCTGAAGAACTTAAAAAAAGCCGTTTAGATTTAGTTCTTGCTGGAACTAAAAGCTCAGTATTAATGGTTGAATCTGAAGCAAAAGAATTAACAGAAAGCGAAATGCTGACTGCATTAAAATTTGGTCACGATGCTTTCCAACCAGTAATTGCAATGATTGAAGAATTTACTTTGGCTGCTGGTAAAAAGAAAATCGAAGTTAAAAAAGACGACAATTCTAAGCTTAAATCTGACATCACTAATTTTATTGGTGATCGCCTTGTTAATGCTTATAAAAAGAAAGAAAAACAAGCTCGCGTTAGTGATTTAGATCAGTTAAAAACTGAAGTTAAAGAAAAATTCTTAAGCGAAGAAAATGGCGTTTGCGCAAATAAAATTAACTCAATTTTTAAAGTTCTTTCTCAAGAATTAGTTAGAAATGATGTTCTTAAAAATGGCATCAGAATTGATGGTCGTAAAACCAACGAAGTTAGACAAATCGCTATTGAAACTGGCTTCTTGCCACAAGTTCATGGCTGCGCTTTATTTACTCGTGGAGAAACTCAAGCTTTAGTTGTTGCAACTCTTGGTTCAGGAAAAGACGAACAAATGGTTGAAGGTCTTGATGCTGGAATGGGTAAAGAAACTTTCATGCTTCATTATAATTTCCCTCCTTATTCAGTTGGCGAAACTGGCAGACTTGGAACACCGGGACGTCGCGAAATCGGTCATGGAAAATTAGCTTGGAGATCAATCAATCCAGTATTTCCTGCTGCAGAAAGCTTTTCTTATGTAACTAGAGTTGTTTCAGAAATTACTGAATCAAACGGCTCATCTTCTATGGCCTCTGTTTGTGGCGCTTCTTTAGCATTAATGGATGCTGGCGTTCCAATCAAAGCTCCAGTTTCTGGAATCGCGATGGGATTGATTAAAGAAGGCGATAATTATGTTATTCTTTCTGACATTTTAGGTGATGAAGATCACTTAGGCGATATGGATTTCAAAGTAGCTGGAACCAAAGATGGTATCACTTCTCTACAAATGGATATCAAAATCAATGGAATTACCATGGAAATCATGGAAAAATCATTAGGTCAAGCAAATGAAGGACGTCTTCACATTTTAGATAAAATGTGTGAAGTTATGACTGCTCCTAGATCTGAGCTTAATGGCAATATTCCAAAAGTTGAAACTTTAACTATTCCTCAAAAGAAAATTCGTGAAGTTATCGGTTCTCGTGGCCGTGTAATCAAAGAAATTTGTTCAGTATCTGGCGCAACCGTTGATATTGATGATGAAGGTGTAATTAAAATTTCTTCTAATAATGCTGATGCAATTAAAAAAGCAATTGCAATGATTAATGAAATTACTTTTGAACCTGAAATTGGCGATATTTTTGAAGGACCAGTAGTTAAAGTTATTGATGCTGGCGCTTTCGTTAGCATTTCTAATAATCGTGATGGCTTCGTTCACATTTCTGAACTTGCTGAATATCGCGTTGATTTTGTTGAAGATGTTATCAATGAAGGCGATATCGTAAAAGTTAAAGTTATTGGTTTTGACAAAAAAGGTCGTCCAAAATTAAGCTATCGCTGCGTTGATCAAGCAACTGGCGAAGATATTTCTGATCGCTTAGCTAATAAACCGCAAATGGTTGACGAAAGAGACTCTGGTGGTCATGATCGTGATGATCGTCGTGGTGGTGGCGACAGAAGAGGCGGTGATCGTGATGATCGTCGTGGTGGCGACAGAGACAGAAGAGGCGGTGATCGTGATGATCGTCGTGGCGGAAGAGATTTTGATCGTGACGACAGAAGAGGCGGCGGCGAAAGAAGAGGTGGTGGCGACCGTGATCGTGAAGATCGCGACTCAGCTCCAAAAAAACGTCGTGGCTTTTTTAGCTAGGATTATAAAAAATAATTTCACAAAAAAGGCGCCCCTTAAAAGGCGCCTTTTTTTGTAAAATTAGCAATTTACACACCCATTACATCCAACAAAACCAAACCCCCAAACTGTCATCTCGAACGTAAGTGAGAGATCTCAGGAGTCTTACCCACAAGAGATCTCTCACTTACGTTC
>CALBSF010000084.1 GCA_937927795.1 uncultured Rickettsiales bacterium | reverse complement strand
TCTCTACACTACTAATTGAGTCAATTTTGAGTTTTGATAATGTAAGCCAACCAGACTTATTTTTTAAGCCAAGCAAGGTGGAAATTTTCATTCCATATTTATCATAAGAGAATTGAAGTTCCTCTGGCTTAAATTCAACATTCTTTATCTCTTGGATTGCCTTAGAAATTTCATGATTATCAGGTCTGATAAAACTTCCATTTTCCTGATCAGCCTTTTTCCAATCGTAATAAAAATTGTGACCATCTTTTTTAAACCCGTCTTTAGAGTGAGATGCATTTACAAAAAAACCTTCGCAAAAAGCCTTAATCTTTTTTGAGTAACTATCCAAAACCAACTTAACATCTTCTTTTCTAGATCTAAGTCTTCCGATAACCTCTTCATCAAAATTTTCTAATAGCTTTTCCCTGGTGTTTTTTTCTTTCTCTTGAATTATATCATCCAACTCAAGACGAAGATTATTGAATTCCTTTTCTATTTCATCTGAGTGACGACATTTCTGCAATATTGTATTAATTCTATTTTCTATCGAAATTTCTGACTCAATTGCTCCAAGAATTTCATCACTAGCACCAAAAACACCTTCAAATAATTTGAATTTTTTGTCTAACAACTCAAAAACAAGTTGGTCAGCTTTATTGCCTTTATTTAAAAAATTGACTACAACCACATCACATTTTTGACCATATCTATGAACACGACCAATCCTTTGTTCAACCCTCTGAGGATTCCATGGCAAATCATAGTTTATCAAAAGGGAGCAAAACTGCATATTAACGCCTTCTGACCCAGATTCGGTTGAAATTAGTATTGTTGCCTTATTTCTGAACTCTTCAACAATTGCAGTTTTCATATCAGCGGATTTTGAACCAGACAGTCTATCGCTGCCTTCATGCAAGTTCATCCAATCCTTATATATTCTCTTGGATTCGGGATCATTATTTGATCCATTTAAAAGAGCTATTTTTCCCTTGTAACCACTGTTTTCTAGCAAATCTTGCAGATATTTTTGAGTTCTGCATGACTCAGTAAAAATGACAGCTTTTCTTTGACCACCAAGCTCTTCAACTTTTGAGAAAGCCTTATCTAGAACCTTTAAAAGAGCTTCTCCTTTGGCATTTTGTTGAATTTTTTCAGCAATTTTTTTGTAAGATTGCAGCTCTTTGATCTCTTCCTTTAGCTTCTGCTGATCAGTCGCACAATCTTCATCTTCAAAATCATTCTCCTCAACAACTTCATTAATAGTTTCAAAATCATCAAAAGTATTTATATCTGCGCTTAAATTTTTTTCTAAACGCGAAATCATTTTATCCAGAGTGCCATTTACAGCAAAAGATGATGAGGCTAAAATCTTTCTAATAACCAAAGTTACTAGATGCCTAGCTCCTTTTTTGATTGATGCTATGTCTTCTCTTTGTAAGTAAGAAGAGATGCTGTTATATAGCTCTATTTCTTCATTAGAAGGACGAAAATCTTCAACAATTGAATGACGGCGAGTAAAATTGATTCCTCCCTCCTGTTGAACCTGTCTTCTTAAGGTTCTATTACATATTTTGGATAACCTATGACGAAGAGTGTCTAGATTATTGGCGATTGTTTTTGTTCCAACATATTGCGTTTTAAATGATTCGATATTCCCAAAAAAATGCGGATCAATTATTGAGACCAATCCATACAACTCTAGCAAAGAGTTTTGCAGAGGCGTAGCCGATAGGAGGATTTTTTTTCTTCCTTCCAAAGCATCTTGTAATTTTTTAGCTATCTTAGCTCCATCTTTTTTCCATATATTTCTTAGTTTGTGAGCTTCATCAAACACAACTAAATCCCAATCTACATTTTTAAGGTCTATGTTTTTACGTGCCGCAAACTCATAAGAGCATATCAGTACTCTGTCTTCACGAAGATCGAATGGATTTAAAATACCTTCTTTTTTATTAGAGTTATAGGAAGCGGACTCAAGTATGTAAGATGGAATATTAAATTTTTCAGAGAGCTCTTGAGACCACTGATTTCTTAACATTGCCGGCGTTATGAGAATTATTTTTCGCTTCCTTTCTGCCCATTTTTGAGCGATTACCAAACTCGCTTCAATTGTTTTTCCCAATCCAACTTCGTCAGCAAGAATTACCCCTTGTGATAAAGGAGATCGCAAAGCAAACAGAGCACCTTCAACTTGATGGGGATTCATATCAACTCTAGACGAAGCAAGAGACCTTGATATATTTTCTTCGGTAGTACCATCTAAGGTTAAACAATGGGCAAAATATTTTAACTGCTGTTTTGTATAATCCTGTTTGGCTGATTTATTTGGCTGTTCATCAATTTTCATTCGTTACATTAATTTTTTCTTTAATCCATTCATCGATTTCGGCTTTGCGAAATCTCCAAGCACCACCAATCTTAAAACCAGGAATCTTTTTTTCTAAAGCAAAGCGATATGCGGTCTTTTCTGCTATCTTTAGATATTCAGAAAGCTCTTTGATTGTCATTATATCGTTATTCGCACTCACAAGACTTTGTTTTTAAATTGAGTAAAAAATTCTTACTAAAGGTGTCTTTAAGAAGAATTTAATGGAAAATTGAGGAAATTGCAAGAAATTTCAGTAAGTTTTGGGCAACTCTACTTAGAAATATTAAAGAGTGATTTTAGAAGTTCAGTCATAGCAAAAGTATCGAGTTTGCAATAACTGGAAAGATCAAGCATCAGCTTTTCTTCATCATTAAGTTTGCCCTGGATAAAATTGAGATATGCATTCATCGCTTCTGACCCATTGGCAATTTCCATTTCATCATAGTTGAGATCGGTAAATGCGGGCAAAGCATACTTTATCGAATAAGAACTTTGTTGTTTTGGGCTGTAGATTAAGCGGTTTTTAAAAGGCTCCATCAAGTCAATTACTCGCATGTTAATTGCCTCAAGATTTGCGGCATATTCAGGAAAATCTTTGGCAAGTTCAGTATTGCGCGATTTTTCAAACGACTGATTATAGACAACAATTGAACCAGAATCACCGCATGCTTCAATTAGCTTTCTAGCAAATTCTTTTCTTGGATCAGATTTTTCTTTGTGAAGATATTCAAAATGCTTGAGCTCGCCATTTTCAACTTCTTGAATGTGAAGCGAAAATTGAAAAGGAATCTGTTGATAGGGTCTTGCGCCATCAAAGATTGGAATTGCCGGCATGATAGTTTCGTAATCCAAAAAATAGAGCGGATATTGCAATTTTTTTAGCCAATTTTTGATTTTATCTTTTTGAACATGAGTTTTGTTTTCTTGATAACATTCTATGTCAATTACCTTGGCTCCACTTGGAAATAAATGCTGCGGAATATTTTTGATGTCATAGCTACCGATTTGCACGGCGATTTCTTCGGCCTTTTTGTTCTGATAAATATTAAAAATTGAGTATTCTGGAATTTCCTTCCAGCAATGATGCTGATAGTCGCAATCAAAAGGCTTGAAGCACTTATCACCAATTTTCATTTTTGGCTCTTCTGCACTTTTTAAAACTTCCAGCAAATTGCTTTTGCATGAATCAACTTCCTTTTGACTTTCTAAAACCTGCTTTGAAACATCTTCAAATTTAAAAAATTTATGAGGATCAATTTCACCCTGAAGGACATAGCTATTATCAACCAGCATCAGCAGGCATTTATCAATGTCGTATCCAGCTTTTGAAAAAACATGATATTGGAAAGACATGTCATCGATGTGATAATCTTTCGCGCTTGTGGAGCCTTTAACTTCAATCAAATTCCACTTACCAGAAACTTCACTTTTGCGCAGAATATCAATTCTGGCATGGCTGCCGTCAGCTTCAATTATTGCCGTTGCTTCGAAGATAATTTGATTGCCTTGTTTGATTAGTTCTTTCGTGAGATAGGCAGATTTTTCTATATCAAAATAACCGTCTGCAGCTTTTTTTCCTTCGGCAAAACACTTTCTGGCCAGGTCGTTAACTTCATTTCCAGTGTCAAAAAGACTTTGCGCTTTTTCATCGACTGGCAGCTTTAAATCTTTACGAAAATTAGAAAACCATAATGCCTTTGAGCATTGTAAACCCTTGATATAATCAGATTTTGAAATTGACTTGTCTAAGGCTAAATTTGCTTTCATCTCTTAGGCAAAACCTTTGATTTTTTCTTTGCAGATATCTCCAGTTAAATTCAGAAGCTTTTGCACATATTTTGCTAAAATTTCTAAATCGTCTTTTGAAATGTAGTAGTCTGGATCATAGCGACCACCAATGTAAGCATATTCAAAAAGCTGAAAACGGTCTTCCTCCTCTTCAGTATTTTGAGGAAAAATACTTCTTAATTCTGGATGAAAATCTTCTGACATCCTGCCCAAAATTTCTAGGAAATGCTCATTTGGATTATAGTTTGTGAAGACGAGAAGAATGGATTTGTAAGCTGATTCTACTGACTGGTGAAGCTGAAATGCGGCATTTTTATAATCCTCCATCTTAATTGCATTTTCATACTGGCTAAAAAATGTCCTAGCACTTTTAAACCAAGACGCGAAGTGATCTTGGGCAATTCTTTGTTTTTCTGACCCCGTTAATTCTCTTTTATCTGCGAGTTTGCTCTTACCTGTATCGTAAAGCAGAATTCCTTCTTTTTTTAT
>CALBSF010000083.1 GCA_937927795.1 uncultured Rickettsiales bacterium | reverse complement strand
TAACGTGATGTGACTGGAGTTCAGACGTGTGCTCTTCCGATCTGGCTGGAATCTACAATGCCGCCGCAACTACTAGAGCGCCTGAAGTAAGTAGAACTCCCTTTGTACCTCTTTTTGCAACTGATCTAAAAAAACCACCGACTTCTGAGGCTTCACAGCCAAAATTTAATTTTCCAGAATTTGGCTTAGCTGCTCCTTCAATGCCAGAAGGAGTTGGTGCAATCGCAGCAGCAAAACCTTCAGCTGGCGCTGGTTCACACTCTTTTATGCCAGAATCAGATGGAGAAGAAGTTTTTGCAGCCCCAAAACAAAGATTTAATTTTGGATCCGGTGTAGCTGCTCCTGCAATGCCAGAAGGAGCGGATATAGCCGCAGTAGCTCAGCCTGCGGTAAGCGCAGCAGCTGAAGCTGGCGGCGGATCTTCCAAAGATAATAAGAAAAAAAGGAAAGCTGGTGAAGCAGTTGAGGCTGACAAAGTAGCTGAAGATGATGTATTGGCAAAAAGTAACGAGACTAAAAATCCAAAAGCAGAAAAAATGCAACTGGGAGAAGAAATAAGTTTTGTTTTATAATTACAAAAAAAATCTTGCAACAATTTAAGGCTCATTTAAATATATAAACTTTAGTGCTAATACCAAAGTAAAAAAATGAGCCTTTTATTTAAAGATATAAAAAATTCCGCTGGCGAAACTCAAGAAATTGAAGTTGAAGAATCTAGCATCGAAGGATTAGTTGAAGCTGTTTTTACAGTTGAAATTGGCCGTTTTATTCAAAGAATTGTCGATTTTAATACCAAGCATAGAATAGACGAAGCAACTGGCTACGTAATGATTGAGTCTATCTATAGAAAACCCTTAAATGCAATCACTAAAATTTGTAACTTAATTGATAGTTTTGCAACCGTAAAATCTATAGATGAATTCATAGCAAAATCTGATCAAGAAATTTTCTTTCCCCACGGAATGACTGAATTTTTATCTTCAAGACCAGCGGGTTTTCAAGGTGAATATCAAGAATTATCTGATAATTTTAAAAGAATTTTAGACAGAATTTATAAGCTAGCCGCAGATGCCGCAAATGTTAGTAAAGCAGAAGAAATATTTACAACAATTAGAGATAATTTTTTATCAGGAAGACTTACCGCATCAATTTATGATAGATCTCTCGATAAAAAAACTCCATTAAGCGATCCCAAATCAGCTGAAAGCCTTACAATTGCAATAATAGCGACGATTGCTGAAAATGAAATATTAAAAACATGTCATAAAAAAAGAGAAGAGGTTTTGGCGCAATCTAAAAAGGAAGAAATTGAAATTACCAAAGCAAAATTAGAAGACGAATCTAAAAGAAGAGAAGATGAAATCAGAAAAAAAGCTGAAGAAGATTCCAAAAGAAGAGAAGATGTGATGAGAAAAGAATTTGAAGAAAAAGCGAAAGCGGCAGAGAAAACAAGAAAAAGAACCGCCGTTCTAGAATTATCTCAAACTACAATTTCAATTGATATTCCATCCGCAGTGGCTGGAGGCGCAAGCGCTGTAGCAGCTGGAGATGTTGCAGCCACAGCCCAAGAAGAAGGCGCCGCCAGCACTGCAAATAAAAGACAGCGAGTGTAATTTTTACAACCCGAAATCCTTAACTAAAAGCTCAGCAATTTGCACCGCATTTAACGCCGCACCTTTTCTTAAATTATCAGATACAACCCACATTGAAAGGCCATTTTTTACTGATTTATCTTCCCTGATTCTTGAAACAAAAACTTCATCTTTAGTTGAAGTTTCAATTGGAGTTACAAACATCATTTCTGCCGGGCGATCAATTACAAGCACACCTTCGGCATCACTTAAAAGATCTTTAGCTTTTTTAGCAGAAATTGGTTTTTCAAATTCGATATTAACTGCTTCTGAGTGACAATTAAACACTGGAACGCGCACACAAGTTGCCTCAACTTCAATATTTTCATCAAGAATTTTTTTAGTTTCAACTTTCATTTTCCACTCTTCTTTGGTAACGCCGTCTTCCATAAAAGAATCAATTTGTGGAATCACATTAAATGCAATTCTTTTAGAGAATTTTTTTGGCTCTAGCAAAGTATTAGTGTAGATTTTCTTAGTTGAATCGTAAAGCTCATCCATCGCCTCTTTACCCGCGCCAGACACTGCTTGATAAGTTGCAACCACAATTCTTTTAATTATTGCATAATCATGAAGTGGTTTTAAAGCAACAACCATCTGTATTGTTGAACAATTTGGGTTAGCAATAATATTGCGTTTTTTATATTCACCAAGCGCTTCAGGATTAACTTCTGGAACAATTAGTGGAATATCTTTTTCCATTCTAAAATGTGAAGTATTGTCAATTACTACGCAGCCTTGAGCTGCAGCCCTTGGAGCATGAATTGCAGAAACTTTTCCACCTGGAGAAAATAAAGCAATTTTCGTTCCAGTAAAATCATAATTTTCTAAAACCTGAACGGTTAAAGTTTTATCACCATAAGAAACCTTTTCTCCAAGCGAGTTTATTGATGCCAAAGCAACAACCTCATCAGCTGGAAATTTTCTTTCCGCCAAAATATTTAAAATTTCACGACCAACATTACCAGTTGCGCCAACAACGGCGATTTTTCTTTTTGACATTTTTTGTAAATAAAGAGATTATATGTAAGAAGATCATTTTACAACATTTCCCAAACAAAGTAAAGATGTCAAAAAAAATTTTCATAATCGCTGGTGAAGCCTCTGGAGACCTGCTTGGAAGCAAGTTAATAAGAGAATTAAAAATTCAAGATTCAAACCTGGAATTTATTGGTGTGGGTGGAAAATTAATGCAAGAAGAGGGTTTAAAAACTATTTTTCCAATGGAAGAATTGTCGGTTATGGGAATCTTGGAAGTCTTGCCTCACATACCTAAACTGCTAAAATTAATTAATTACACTGCAAAAAAAATTACTGAAGAAAAACCGCAAATTATTATCACCATTGATTCACCTGATTTTAATTTTAGGGTGATGAAAAAACTGCAAAAAAATCACGAAATAAAAAAAGTTCATCTAATCGCGCCTTCAGTTTGGGCTTATAGGGAAGGCAGAGCAAAAAAAATTTCCAAACTTTATGATTTGCTTTTAGCCATTCTTCCTTTTGAACCACCCTACTTTGAAAAATATGGCTTAAAGACTGTATTTATTGGACATCCAATCGTTGAAAAAGTTCCAGATTTTTCAAAAAAAGAACAATTAAATTTGGAATTTAGAAAAAAATATCAAATTCAAAATGATGAAATTTTGGTTTGTGTAACTCCAGGAAGCAGGAATAGCGAGGTTAAAAAGATTTTCCCAGAATTTATTGGTGCAATTAATTTAATAAAGGGGTCAGACCCCTTTTCTTCAAAAAGGGGTCTGACCCCTTTGGGGGGGGTTCCTGTAAGGGTGGTGATTCCACTGGTTGCAAAAACTAAAAACTTAGTTGAAAAATTAGCAAAAAATTTACAAGTAAAATATTTTTTTATTGAAGATAAAGAAAAAGAATCAGCATTTTTTGCTAGCAATTTTGCCCTTGCAAAATCAGGCACCAACACCGTTGAACTCTCGCTTTATCAAATTCCAATGATTGTTGCTTACAAAATAAATTTTATTACTCATTTTATAATTAAATTGATAGTAAAAATTAAATTTGCAAATTTAATAAATTTAATTTCTAATCAACAAATTATACCAGAGATGTTACAAGATAATTGCTGCAAAGAAAAGCTTGCAAAACTTTTAGAAAAATTAATTTTAGATAAAAATTTTGCTTTAAAACAAATTGAAGATAGTAAATTTGCTTTAAATTTAATGGGGCTTCAAAGCCTTGAAAAATCTAGCGCTAAAGCAGCTAAGGAAATTTTAAATGACAAATAAAAATAAACGCAAAAAAACATCCTTTACCTTGTTAGAACTATCAATTGCTTTATTGGTGATCACGATTTTTTTAGCAAGCATTCCTTTGTTTAGCCTTGTGGTTAGTAAGGCTAGAATGTCTTCTGCTCGTTCATTAACAACCGCATCTTTGATCAATAATTTAAGTGGCGTATCCCTTTGGCTTGAAACCAGTTTAGAAACCAGTTTTAATACAAATGAAGCTGACGATGGCAAAACTATTAGCTCTTGGTATGATAACAGCGTTACCACAAAAAAGAATAATGCAATTCAGTCAAATAATATTAATAAACCAACTTATTCTAATACCATAAATAAGCTTCATGCCGTTGCATTTGATGGAACAAGCAGCTATTTCAATGTTGATGGATCATTTTTAAATAATAGCAATTATACAATTTTTATAGTTGAAAAAAGGCAAAGCAATAAATCTGATAATTATTTTATAGGAGACTCTGCGGTAAATAATACAAATGAAAATCTTCTTTTGGGATATAGCCTAGATAACAAAGCAATTCATTCTCAAGGCGGATCTAATTCTTATCTTTCTACAGTGTCTAACTACTCAGAGAATCAAGGCGAAGCAAGAATCTTCACGTTCACTTCTGATTCTACTATTGGTAAAAAAACATATATCAATGGAATATTATCAGCTCAATCGTCAGATACAAATCAGCTATCTAATATTTCAACTTTAGCAATTGGTAAGGGTTATCAAGGAGAATTAGGTGAGGTTTTGATGTTCAACAGGGTTTTAAAAACTTCTGAAAGACATGATGTGGAAGAATATTTTTCTAAAAAATGGTCACAAACTTTTTACCCTACAACATCTTGCACAACTGGTAAAGTAACAAGTGGCGGCTGCGATATATCAACCTGCAGCGTCAGTATTGCTGGCAGCTCAACTTCTTCGGTTTCAACTGGAACTGGCAGCGTTAATTGTGATCAAAATGGTTATGCGGGATCTGCAAGCTATAGCTGCGCTGCTGGAGTTTTTACTCCCTCTAGCAGCTGTGGATGCGCTTCTGGCTATAGCCCAAACTCAGGAACCTGTCAAATTAATTGCAATGTTAGCGTGACTGGAGTTTCTTCTCCCACAAGCGTTGCTGCTGGAGCAGGCAGTCTTTCATGCAATGCCAGCAACTTTAGTAGTGCCACCTCAATTAGCTATACTTGCTCTGGCGGAACCCTAGCTACCAGCGGAAGTTGCGCTTGTAATTCTGGCTATACATTGAATGCGGGCTCTTGCGAAGCTAGTTGTAGCGTAAGCGTTGTTGGCGTTACTTCTCCCGCAAGTGTTGCCACTGGAAGCGGAACTTTAACTTGCAATGGCAGTAATTTTAGTGGAGCGACCATTAATTATACCTGTAGCAATGGAACCCTAACTCCAGCCACAAACTGTACTTGCGCTTCAGGCTATAACCTGAACGGCTCATCTTGCACAATTCCAACTGCACATTGGGTTTATATTACATCAACCGCATTCAATTTTAGAGTTGCATCATATTCTGCCCCATATTTATTTTGGGATGCTCCCACGGCTACTTGCGACGCATCTTCAAATCAAAAATATCTTACCGTGAATAATCCAACCGCCGCCTCACATGATCAACCATATACTGCATCTTGGACCGTATCTGCTTACAATGGCAGCTCTATTAACCTTAGGGGGTGGGGAGATTGTTATAATTGTAGTACTGGCAGTTTACTCAAGGAATCATCGGGTTCAAACATAGAAATTTATCAATGCCAAATGTATTAGGCACTGTTAACAAAGGTTATTATGAAAATTATTAAGCTCATTATAATTATATTTGGCGTAAACTTAATTGCGATCAACGCTAATGCCTTTGAAGAATGCAGCGATGTTTATTCAGCGCTAGTTTTTAAAGAAAGTGATGGCGAAATTTTGTTTGAAAATAGATCTGATAACATTTCTTATCCAGCCTCGCTAGTAAAGGTGATGACGCTTTATTTAACTTTTGAAGCATTAGAAAATAATAAAATTTCAATGGATCAGAATTTAACTGTTTCTGGCCGCGGCGAAGAAATTGCCAGAATCAATAAAATCAATACTTTAAAACTAAAACAAGGCGATAAAATCACGGTTAAACAAGCGATTGGAGCGGTGATTGTAAAATCTTTTAATGAAGCGGCAGTAACTTTAGCTGAAGGAGTTGCAGGCGACGAATGGGAATTTGCCCGAAAAATGAATGAAAAGGCAAGAGAATTGAAAATGTTAAATACTAGTTTTCGTAACGCCAGTGGGCTTCACGAAGAAGGACAATATACTACAAGCTATGATTTAGCAAGATTGGTTAAGGCAATAAAGCAAGATTTTCCTGAATATTACAAATTATTTTCACTAAAAGAATTTACTTATAAAAATAAAAAATACGAAACTCATAATTATGTTTTGCTTGATTATAAAGGTGCGGAAGGCATGAAAACAGGCTTTACTAATGCGGCTGGGTTTAATTTAATTAGCTCGGCTACAAAAAATAATGATCGAATTTTTTCAATTTTACTTGGCTGCGCCGCCCCTGAAAAAAGAAATGATTTTACTATGCAATTGCTTGATGATGGATTTGCAAAATTGAGTGATAATGATGATAAAAAAAGAGTGAAAATTAGTAATAGTTTTAGTTATTTGCAGAAGTAAATTTTCAAACCCATCATCCTTGACCCTTTAGGGTCGAGGATCTCGTGCGTTTAGCGGCTAAACTTTAAGAGATCCTCGGTGCTTCGCACCAAGGATGACGAGTATGTGAATTATATACTCAAGTCCTGTCGAACTTGAGTATATAACCTCTGGTGCTATCTTAAACCAATCACCCTCACCCTAACCCTCTCCCCTCAA
>CALBSF010000082.1 GCA_937927795.1 uncultured Rickettsiales bacterium | reverse complement strand
AACCCTAAAACATCAATATTTTTATAGGCAATAAATTTCACTTCCTCTATATCGCTAATTACTTTATTAAGTGCAACTGTATCTAATTTCAAAGGTTCGAGCTTAAATTTCAATTGATCTTTTTTCATCAAATAAACTGGTATTTTTTCTTTTAAGGCAATTTTAAGTAGTTCTGCATTTTTATAATGAGTAATTGGAGCAAATCCATCCATTAGGTTTTTATTTTGGTCATATACAGGAATGCTTTTATCGTATTCAATATTCTCATTCATGCGCTGATGATTTGTAAACTCGCATCCAAGATAAATTTTGGATGTCTTGATATCTATATAGTTTTTTTCATCTTTTAAAAATTCTTTCCAAATATCTTGTTTTTCATTTTCCCAATTATTCAAGTCATCGGCAGGTATTTTGCTTTTGATTAAATTATTAATCGCGCTAAGTGCATAGCGGGTAGCAGCACGTTTGCTAAATCTTATATATCTCCATTCTTTTTCATAAGACCAGTCCTTGTGTTTTATTAGAATAGCTTTTTCAGGAGTTAGATTTTTCAGATTGAAATCCTCATCTACATAATCAATTTGCTTTGTACTAGATATCAACTCATCAACAAATTCAAATTCTAAGCATATTCCGCTGTGATTTCTTGCATAGTGAGCCCACATTAACATGCTGTCATTTTTTTCGCTAAAACACGACATACTATAAAAATAACTTATATCAAATATGTCGTTATGATTTTTAATTGCGGTTTTCAGTTCTTTTTCTGATGGCCTAAATTTAGCCGAAATTTTATCTGATAGGCGCTTCACATCTTCATAGCTAAATTTGATTTTAAAATTTTGATGTAAGCAATCGTAAGGATCGTTGAAATAGCGAGGAATTTGGAGATCAATATTTCCTGTTTTTATTATTTGCAGGCCAATTCCGACGCTGCAATATTTGTTCAAAATCATAATAATTTTTCTTTTTGATTTACCAAAAATGACTTATCTGCCTTTTGTAAAACCAGCTCTTTCCATAATGTTGTTTCTCCAAAATCAGATCCTCGCAAGAAAAATTTAAGTTCAATATCTCTATAAACTTCTATAATCGACTTGTGACATTTTTGTATTTTGCCCATACTTAAATTACCGCTAAAGCTTTCAAAATCTGAATGTGCAACAACTTGATCTGTGTAAGCTCTTACTTCCAAAATTTCTAAAGTTCTTAACTTTGCTTTTAGTTGTTCGATGTAATTTTTGCTAATTTTATCAGAAGCTTTTCTGTTCACGCCGTTTTCTGATAAAATATCAAACATATCATTTGCGTAGGCTTCTTCATTTTTATAAAAATCACAGAATAATTTTCGATTCACATGACAGGAATTTTTTTCTATATCAGTTAATAAATTCATTAGCGAACATGTATCTTTCCATCCTTTACCAGAATCTTCAGTAAGTCGTCTTACACATAACGATTGTGTTTCTTGATGCCATTTCGTTAGAGCTCGAATTAAATATTCATTCGAGCAAAAATGTTTTTCGTAATTATCTTTATTTTTAGACATCTCAAATCCCGCATCATTAAAAGTTCGGAATACAAAATCATCATCCACCATTCGCTGAATATTTACCATGACAGAATGATTTGCCAGACCTTGACCGGGTTGATGATCTACTTTTCCTGTCAGATATTTTTCCCACTTTTTAAAAAGTTTTTCTATGTCCATTTTTCGTTAAAAAATAAATAAATCAGAAATGTTTTTTAGTAAAGATCCTGCCGTTTCCCGATTTTAAATATTTTTCAAATTTTTCTGCTTTTTCTTGTTCTTCAAAGGCAACGTAGTTTTTGATTTTCCAAGGGAGAAATTTGTTGGTATGAATTGATTTTCCAGAATTATGTTCTGTCAGTCGGCGCTTTAGATCTGATGTGGAGCCGACGTAGAAATGGTTTGGATTTTTTTTGCTTTGAAGGATATAAGTGTAGTGCATTTTCTTGGGGGTGATAAGAATGGTATGGTATGAGTTTGTTGGACTAGCCCGCTTACGCTACGCTACAGCGCGGCATCACGTTTCGCTAATCACTCCATCGCTATTGTGCTTCGCTGAAGTCGCGCTGTAGCGAAGCGAAAGCGGATGGCGGTTCATACGCTACCTCGTGCGAAATTTTCTCCTTTCGTCAAAATTTTTCTCGATGCAGTGTTTTCAGGGGTTAAAAGCACATTTCAACTTAACTAAAAAAGTTCGAAAGTTGCAGATGCCCTTCGGTTGGGATTCGAAATCTAAGAAAATTTGACTTATTCAGATTATTTATAATTCACGAAATCCATCTTTGCTAGCTCCTTGAGTTTTATCGCTTCTCATTCTCTCAACAAATGATGTTTCTTGTTGTGAAGATTTTTCTAAACCCAATTTTTCAACCCAAGAATCAAATTTTACTAAATTCTGATCATATTTCTTTTTTTCCTCTAATAATTGAGCATCACATCTTGCGAAAATATTTTGAGCATCTTGTTGTGCCTTCTCTAGACTTGGCCTAATCGCCATTCTTACTTTTTCAAAGTCTTCAGCTGTTTGAAGTTCTGATTTTACTTTTCTACTATCAATCACTCCATGTTCATCGCAAAAATTCTCTTTTACATATGCGATAAGTGCTTCTTGAGCAGGCGCATATGCTGCACAAATTTCATCATGATATTCAGAAAAATTTTTTGGCAATCTATGCTGCGAAATTAAATCAGCTTGCCAAGATTTACCAACATAATCTCCTGTGCGAGCTGCTTCCCAATATTGATTATATGCTCGCCATTCATCATTATATTTTTTATCAGTTGCTTTATCACATCTACTGCAAAAATATTCATCCATCTTCGCAATATAATCACAACTTACAATTGTTAGCAAAGAATCTTTTGCTAGTACATCTTTTTGACTTATAGACGCTCTTAATTCGGGCTCAACTTCCGCTAAACCTGCACCTTTAGATTGTGTAAATGTTGAAAAAGAAAATGGCATTGTAGCACTTACTGCCGCATCATTTCCTGGATGATTTCCAATATGATGTAAACGAATTCTAGCCTTATCTTCATTACCACGACTTGGAATTATTTTATCACTTTCATCAACCGCTTCAATAATAACACCAAGAGAATAATGTGCTGCACAATGAATAGATAATTCTCTATCGGAATCAGACTTACAGTGCTCTCCTGCATTATAAGCATCAAGATAAAAACCGTGAATTTCTTGGGTTTTTGTTGAATCTGAAACAAATCTGTTTGGCATCCCACAAGCTAATTTTGATAATTCTGCATAAAATTCTTCAAGATCAGAAACACTTGAGCACAAGCCACCTTCAGAAAGAGCTATATATCCTTTTTGAGTATTTTTAAGTGGATCAGTTCTAACAGTTTCTTTGGATGCAACACCCCAATCATAAACCACACCTTCAACAGTAACAATTTCACCAGCCGTCGCTCTTGATTCTTCAGATTCATATACTGATTTAGTATGAGTTAATCCAAGAGGGTTTACAATTTTATCTTTCAATTCACGATAATAACCCTCTTCAGAATCAGAAACTAAACTCATCATATCTTCTGCTAAAGTAAAACCAGAATTGCAATAGCTGAAGACTTTACCTTGTTTATTAGAATCAAAAGCAAGCAGATCAGGGTTGCTATAAAGTTCAATTTGAGTAATATTCCCGGGATTAAAATATTTATCACCTTGTGTTAATCCGCTTCTATGACTTAAAAGTTGCGACATTGTTACATCACCACAACCTTTGCTTTTGATCATCTCTCTATATTCTTGGATTTTTTTCATTCTTTCTGGATTGCCCAAATGTCTTGCTTCCGCCACTTCTAAAATATCCAATAAAGTTGCATCCATTTTCTTTTCACCAAATTCTCCATCTGCTGCCATTAGAGCGGCTGTAGCGGCGCAGAAGGTTTTGGAAACACTCATAATCCAGCCTTCTTTACCTTTATCATCTGATGAAGAGTTGGAATCAACCTCTAGAATTGTTGCTAAATTGCTCGGTGAATGTATTTGCGGTTTCATATTTCAAAAGTGAAGTTAAGAAAATTTGTAAACCTAAATACTATAGATGTAATTCTATATAGTTCTACTTTTACTAAACTGACTTAACCGAGAGTTCGAGAATGAGACAAAACCGCCGGATGCTATCGGGTGGAAAATTTCGATAAAATGCTGATGAAGCCTTTATTTTCAAGTGTGTACTTCGCCAAAAAAAGTAAAGCCCAGATAAAAATTAGTGAGACAAATTCTCCGAATCTCCGTTTCAACTTAACCTCGATACAAGCAATAAAATCAATACTTTGCAAGCCAATCGCCATCTAAAAAACTATCTAATTCTCCCTTTTTTCCACAGGAGACAAATTTCTTCCCATCTCTGTTGAGACATTTTTGCTAGAAAAACATCTCTAAGGTTCAGCCTGTTCTGTATTTGCGGGATTTTTTCTTTGCTAGAAAATGAAGAGCAAAAGGCGAATTTTATGACCGACTTTACTAAAGAGACCAAAAAAGTTCGCAAAAGGTAGGCTTTACCTAGGTTGGCGGGGCAAAGCTCCCCTTTTGCGAACTCCTCTCCCTTTTGTCACCACCAGTGTTTACAAGGGTTAGAAGACCATTTTAGATGTACCAAAAAGTTCGAAGTGAAAATCTTGATAGGCAAGCGTTCCCTTTTGCGAACTAATTAAAAAACGAATACTTATAATAAGATTTCTCTATATTTTTTATTTCTGATTTTCAGTTGATTTATAATCCTTTCGTAACTCCCTATTTCTAGATAATAAGTGGCGCCAGTTTTTTCTCTATTATCCAATGTCATAATTGGGCCACCAGGGTAAAAAAAACCTTCACCATCTGCAAGTTTTTTTTCATTATAGGGTGCTTCAATAGTGTTAAGCATTTCTTTGCTACCTATGACATAAAGATAAAATTTATCGTAAGGCAATTCGCCAGAATCATTTTTTATCATTTTTGATGCTATGAGCCTAGCGTAATTATTAACTTGTGCAATAGCTTCATTTAAAGGCTCGTTTGGTTTTTTTAATTCAATAATCACCAACGATTCATTATCATAAAATACCGCTAAATCTGGTTTTTTGCCGTTAGAACAATATTTAGAAAGACTTTCGTTTTTTTGGAATGAACTCTCAAAGTCGTTTGATAAAAGTTTTTTACCAGTTTTTGGGCATATATAACTCGCTAAAGATTCGTGTGAAATAGTGTGATAATAGCTATAATCTTCGTTTATCATCCATAAATCATTATCTTGCGCATTTGTTGTAGAGCTATTCTTGGATTGAGGAAATAAAATATTGTGGATCAAAGATTCGGTTTGATTTATTATATAGTCTTGGTTCGCAGGTATTGAGTCTAGCTCAATAAATTTTTCTAATAAATTTTCTTTTTTTATTCTTAAATATGCATGCTCAGTTAAAGCGAGCTTTTTTTCTTCATCGGTAATTTTAGCTAATGCTTCGCACTCTTTTTTGAGTTCTTCGCGCCAATTAGGGATTTTTGTATTAATATTCTCAACATCCTCTAGAGCTGATTTGATAATTTCTTCTATTTGCGCAACCTTTTCCTGCTCTTTAAGTCCGCACTTAATTCGTTCGTTAGCGATCCGACTATAAACACGCTTAGCTACTTTTTTAACATCTTCGCCATATTTAATGCGAACATTATTTGCCTGAATTAGTTTTTCGTTGATCAAGAAAGAATCTCTCAACTCCTTCATAATTTCTGGCTTAGTTTTTTTATCAAACTTAAACAAGTCTTGCTCGTCAATAATCGTTCCAACAGCTTCTACTACATCTTCTTTAAAAAGATCTTTTTCTAAAAAAAAAGAAGGCTGATCATGCTTTAAAAATTCTTCATAATTGAAATAAAATTCATCAAAAGCATCTCTCTGTGCATTTAATTTTTTTTCAAGAAAACCATCGTTTTCCAGTTTATCTTTGATGAAAATCAACTCAAATTCTCCAGTTTGGGTTTTAATATTTAGGAGAGATTTATCCATGAATTCACTGACAATATTTTCAACTGCTATATCTTTCACACATAGCTGAACAACATGAGAAGCTTTGATTTTGGTTCTATAAACACTAATCAGAAATGATGCTTTTTCTTGAGTCTGCGTGCCATCTGCTAATAAACGTAAATTAACCTCTACTTCCTTGCCAGCCAATATCGGATCTGGTAACTCATTTTGTGTAATTCTACAGCTATTTTCATTATTGATGTTGATTTCAAAGGGAGTGCCAATTTCCTTGAGATGTAAAAGCTTCGGAAGGAGCTCCTGATATATTCTTTCATGAATTCCTGTTTCCGTGAAATTACCATAAGGTATTTCCGCTTTTGGATTGTATAGCCTAATTTTAGTTCCTTCGCTGCCAGAAGCAGCTCGATCTTCTATAAGATTTTGAATCGTATCAAAACTTACCCTTTCATCATTACTTTCAATTACGCACCTAAAGCCTTTTAAGACTCCATTTTCTCTATAAGAAGATTCTATACATACGGAATTGAAATAGTGCCAATATTGAATTCTACCGGCTCCCTTACATTTGTATTCGGCTTTAGCCGTTGATCCCAAACAACAAAATGATTCCCATTGTTTTTGATTAAAACCAATTCCATTATCAATAATTTCTATTTCTGATAGATTTTCATCAGTAGTTTTTTTGGTAAAAATACTTATTGAAATTGCATCTAATCCTGACTCTTCTTTTCTAATAAGGCATGCTTCAA
>CALBSF010000081.1 GCA_937927795.1 uncultured Rickettsiales bacterium | reverse complement strand
GCGGCGATTTTCATTGATCTTTTTACAATTTCTTCTGGCGATAAATTGTCAATTGAAGAAAGCGCTCTAGCTGCCGCTAAAGCAAAATTTCCGCCAGAGCCAATTCCAATAATTCCATCTTCCGGCTCTAAAACATCGCCATTGCCAGTTAAAACTAACGATACATCCTTATCAATCACAATTAACATTGCTTCTAAACGACGCAAATATTTATCAGTCCTCCAATCTTTAGCAAGTTCAACGCAGGCTCTGGTTAATTGCTTAGGATATTGTTCTAACTTGCTTTCAAGCCTTTCAAATAAAGTAAAGGCATCAGCTGTTGCACCAGCAAAACCGGCTATGATTGAACCATCGCCAATTTTTCTAATTTTTTTTGCGTTAGATTTTAAAACTGTAGATCCAAAAGAAACTTGACCATCACCGCCAATTGCCACTTTACCATTTTTTCTCACCGAAAGAATGGTGGTTGCATACATTTGTGATGGATTTTTATGTTCAAACATAGATAAAATAAGTTTAGAAATTCAAGACGTAAGTTATTCAAAGCTTTATTTATATTCTATGAAACTAAAAAAACCAATAAAAAACTTGAGCTTTATCTTTTTTTTAGGAATTAGTAGCGGATTGCCACTCGCTTTAGTTTTATCAACATTAAAAGCGCTGTTGCTTGATAAAGGTTTTGATTTAAAAACCATAGGGTTTTTTTCTTTGGTTAGCATTCCTTATTCCTTAAAAATATTTTTTGCACCATTCATTGATTCTTACGGAGTTCCTGTTTTAACTAAAATTTTTGGTCAAAGAAAATCATGGATAATTTTATCACAAATTTTTTTAGTAATTTTTATTTCACTACTTGGAATATCAGGAATTGCAAATAATTTAACCGCGATAGCAACTTTTTCTTTTCTGCTTGCTTTTGCTTCCGCAAGCCAAGATATTGTGATTGATGGCTATAGAATTGAATTAATAAAAAAAGAAAATCAAGGCCTTGCCGCCAGTTTTTATGTTTATGGCTATAGAATTGGAATGTTGATTTCAGGGGCTTTGGCCTTGGTTTTAGCAGAAATTTTTGGATGGAACTGCGTCTATTTTATTATGGCAGCAATTATGATAGCAGCAATTTTTGTTACTTTTTTTGCTGATGAAACTAGAAAAAATTGGCAGCAAAAAAAATATAATTTAAAAGAATGGTTTGAAGTTGCAGTAATTTCGCCATTCGCCGATTTTATTAAACATAAAAAATGGTATATAATTTTAGCATTTATAGTTTGTTTCAAGTTAGGAGACTCTTTCGCTGGCAACCTTACCCTGCCATTTTTAATTGATATTGGATTTTCTAAAATCGAGATCGCAAAAATCGTCAAAACTTTCGGACTTTTCGCTACATTATTTGGGGTTTTTATTGGAGGAATTTTAGCTAAAAAATTTGGAATAATGAAATCTTTGTGGATCGCTGGATCTGTGCAAATGTTATCTAATTTAGCATTTTCTTACTTAGCAAAAATCGGTTATAATAATGATATCTTATATTTCGTAGTTTTCGTAGAAAATTTTAGCGGCGGAATCGGCGATTCAGTTTTCGTTGCCTATTTAAGCTCTCTATGCAACATCTCTTTTAGTGCTACTCAATATGCATTATTGATTTCCTTTGCCAGCATAGCTAGAAGCTTTCTATCAGCAAGCGCTGGTGTTTTTGCTGCAGTTCTTGGCTGGTATGAGTTCTTCATCTTCTCTACTTTTTTAGCTATTCCCGGATTGCTATTTTTGGCTTGGATTAACAGGTCAAAATAACCAATAAAAAAGGCTGGCATTTTCTTTTAAAAAATACCAGCCTCTTAAATCTTTATAGATAAAAATATCTACTAGAAGTGATAAGCAACACCAACTTTTGCTACACTAACTTTTGTTTCAGCTTTTGCTCCAGTTATATTGTCATATGGAGTATGTAATTTGTTAAGAGACTGAACGTTATATTCAAAATTTACAGTTACATTGCTAGCTACATGGTAAAGCACGCCGCCCCCAAAGAAATAACCAACTTTTGAGCCACTTTTAACACCAAGATCAGAATTACCCCAATCAACTTTATAAGCGGTAGACGCAAAACCATTGGTAAAATAAACTGCGGCTTTATCGGTTACATCGTAACCAATATCAAACTTAACACCATATCTATGATTTAAATTTACTTTATCACCGTCGCTATCCTTAGCTGAGTTCGAAAGATTATCAAAGAAAACACCCGGAGCAACAAATAAGTTATTAAAGTTAAAAGCATATTTATAGCTCACGCCAAAATTAGTACTATTATCTTTAAATTTATCACTTTTAGTGCCATTACTAAACTTGTAATTATTTTTAGCTGCAGATCTCAACAAATCAAGCTCTAGATAACTACCTTCCGTTTTAGCAAAAGCAGAGGTTGTAGAAAATACTGCTAAAATAGCAGCAACTGAAAGTATTTTTTTCATAGATTGTTTAATTATTGTTAATAAAAATAAATCAAAAAATAACAGGGTGTCTGTTTTAAAAAACACCCTATTTTATTTCAAATTAATAAGAAAAAAAATAAAATCAATAAATAATTTTAAGCTTATCTAATTTTTCTTAAGATTAATATTAAGAATTAAAATCGCGGATCAACAAGCAGAATATACCAAGCAAACTATTTAAATCTTTCTGCCTTTAATTAACATGCGCCAAATAAATTTTTCAAATCTTCGATTGTTTGAACTGATTTTGATTTTAAATTAGGGCAAGTTCTTGAAACTAAGCCAGATAAAACTTTGCCGGAGCCAATTTCTATAATTTCTTCAATTCCTTGAGATTCCATAAACAGCATGGTTTCACGCCATCTAACTGAACCGGTGATTTGTTTTGCTAGTAACTCGCGAATTTCATGTTCATCAGTAATTTTTTGCGCAGTAACATTGGCAACAACCGAAACTGTGGGTTTATGAATGTGAGCAATTTGCAAAGCTGCCATCATTTCATTTCTTGCATCAAGCATTAAAGTTGAATGGAAAGCGCCGCTTACTGGTAAAACAATTGCTCGCTTTGCACCTTTAGTTTTAGCAATTTCGCAAGCTCTATTAACTGCTGATTTTGAGCCACTAATAACAATTTGACCGACAGAATTATCATTAGCAATTTGACAAACATCGCCTTGCGCTGCTTCAAAAGCAATTGATTCTGCAACATCAATTTCAACACCTAAAATTGCCGCCATTGCGCCCTCTGTTTTTTGACCGCATCTTGCCATTGCTTGTCCACGAATTTGTAGTAATTTAGCAGTTTCTTCTAAATTTAAAGCCCCCGCAGCACAAAGCGCAGAATATTCGCCAAGACTATGTCCTGCAGTTAAAGAGCATAGATCGGAAAATTTTTTACCAAATTCTTTTTCCAAAACTTCAATTAAAGCGAGATCGGAAGAGCGTC
>CALBSF010000080.1 GCA_937927795.1 uncultured Rickettsiales bacterium | reverse complement strand
ATAGAATTCAGGTAGATTGGACTCTTTTTATCTATCTCACCTCTCACTCTGATCAACCACAATTGACTTTTCTTTAAAAAAGAGCTTCTAAGATCTCCGCTTGCTATCTAATCTGTAGTATCTTTTCTATGCTTTAATCCATAAAGCATAAAAAAATTATTAATAATAATTTAGAATAGGCTCATGATTAATGACTGATTTTCTTGAGATCTAAAATATTTTTTTAATAATTTTAATTTTTACCTTAAGTTGTTGCAGTTTATTTATAGAACCAATGCCTAAAAGCTGGAATTGGGGCTTTAAGCCAAGACCTCTTACTGGAGTTAAAGGATTTCCACCTGCCGACACTCTTTACGGCAAAGGATTTAAAGATGGCTGCGAAATAGCATTTGACTCAACTGCTAAAGGCTTGATCTCTGAAATCAATGATGCAAAATATGATTATAAACTAATGAAACAAGGCTCTGATTATGATGATGGTTGGTGGGATGGCTTTGAGCAATGTGTTTATATTATGGATCACGATGTTTTATAAAACATGAAAAAAATTTTATTAATAACTTTATTTTTGATTTTGCAAAATTGCAGAATGCCTGATAATAGTGGATTTTATCAACCAATTATAATGCAAACTGACACCCCTGACGGCCCGCCAGAATATAAAGCTGGTTGGTATGCGGGCTGCAGAATGGCACTTTCTTCAAAAGTTTTTATGAACTCTTGGGTTGATCAACGCGAAGATAGCGCTGATTTTGGAAGCGGGGTTTACCAACATGACAAAACCTACCAAAGAGGATATGGTCAAGGAACTTTCGCGTGCTATACCAGAGCTTTTGGCTTTAAATATCACCCAAATTTTTCAGGACCACTAGAATAATGAAAAACTATTTAGTAAAAATATTGCTGCTTTTTTCCTTCCTTGGCCTTACATTTTCATGTAATAAAAAAATCGCCATAATTTTCCCAGAAAGACCAAATCGCGAGTTAAAAAATAATTTTATTGATGATAAAGATTCATCTCCGGAATTTAAACAAGGATGGAAGGATGGCTGTGAAACTGGAATGGCGGGCGGTTCAAACACATTTTACGGAGCATTTTATGACAATAATAAGGCAGATGGTTATAAAATGACAACTTCCGGTGATTATGCAAATGCTTGGGGCGCAGCCTTTTGGTATTGCTATAGGGTTGATTATATTAAACAAAAAAGCACCATTTGGGGCTCAGTTTTTGGTGGATATAGATAATAATTTTTTACTTGAGTTAATTACCCAATGAAAATAAAAAATATTTTTTTAATTATAATAATATTATTTTTAAGCTCTTGCAGATGGTTTAAGGATGCTGGAAAGCCAGTATTTGCTTGGACCAACATCACACTTCCAGAAGGAACTCCGGTTTTCCAACAAGGCTATAAAGACGGCTGCTCATCTTCAGTTTACGCTAGAGGAAATTTTATTTACAAACTGCGCTATGGTTACCGCTACGACGCTAATTTGATCAGTAATTCTGAATATCGCTTTGGTCATCAAAGAGGCTATACTTTTTGCTTCTTATATGCCCTGCAATATGAATCTGGTGCCAACACTTCTCCTGATACCTACATACTTCCTTGGGGAGGCGATTCATTCATTGAGGCCGGAAATATCAATGATGCTTGGGGCGGATTTTTTGGCGGCCTTGACGCACCAATCAAACCAAATCCTTCCAACGGCTTTGACTCTATGTTTGGAGTGTGGTCTGGTGGCTCGGGGGGCGGCGCTTTAAGTGCAAATCCACTCTGGGCTGGCGGCTCTCATGGGCAATTTTTTGGACAATAATTATGAGAATTATTACACTATTGATATTATCATTTCTTCTTGGCTCTTGTGGCGTAAAAAACTGGTGGAAACCACAAGGCTATACTTTATTTAAACAAATGCCAAAAAATGGCTCTCCCGGATTTAAACTTGGCTGGATTCACGGCTGTGAATCTGGTCTTGGCTCGCAATTTGGTGGAGCCATCGGCATGAGCTTCTATACTTGGCACAAAGACCCCGACATCGCCTCATCAAATCCCAATATTCCTGAAATTAAAAAAAGATATCCAGAAGAGTTAAAAGATATCAACTGGGATGACCTAAGCGATATTAAGAAAAATTTTAGCGATTATAATACAATTTTCTGGGGCGCTCACTCATTTTGTCGACATTCAAGACACGGCCTTCTTCAAACCGCCGGCATGACCGCCCCCCTTCCCGGAGAAACAAGATATGATCCAATGGCTCATAGCGTAGGAAATATTTGGAAAATAGATGGCAAGGGCGATACCAGAATTGGCAGTAAAGGGCTTTGGTAATTATTAATATTTAGTAATTATTAATAAAATAAAGAATGTCTCTATTGGTAATATAGACAAATCTTGGGCACCTAAAATAAACCCCACAACAAATGCGAAGTCTATTTTAGAACGCAGCTCTTAGGTCTATTTTGAATGCAGTTCTAGAAAAAAGCCCCCCTCCCGTCATCCTTGATGCGAAGCATCGAGGATCTCATGAGTTTGGCTTAAGAAAGGTTAAACGCACGAGATCCTCGGGCTTGCAGCCCAAGGATGACGGGGTTTGGTAGAGGTTTGGTAGATTATCTATTTCGAATTAACATTTAAACATAGGATTTTTATATAATTTAAATTTTTTAATTCTTTCTCAAATTTACCCAAATTGACTTTTTCTAATATATTTCTACAATTACACTCATATAAAAAAATAATTTCCTAAAAAATGCTCTTAAAACTCACAATATTCCTACCACTTTTTGGCTTTCTATTTTCCGGATTTTTTTCCAGAATTTTACCCAAAGATTTCGCTGATAAATTCGCACAAATTTTTAGCACCTCACTTCTTGTAATCAGCGCCATCACGGCCTGCTTCGTATTTGCTGATGTTTGGAAAAATCAAATTTCTAGCAATGTTGTTTTAATTAATTGGATCTCCTCAGGCGATTTTTCCGTTAATTGGTCATTAAAATTAGACCGCCTAACCGCAATAATGCTAATTGTGGTAACGGTAGTTTCAAGCCTAGTGCACGTTTACTCTATAGGCTATATGCATGAAGATAAATCAATCGCTCGCTTCATGTCATATTTATCACTCTTCACTTTTTTCATGTTAATTTTAGTAACCGCAGATAATTTTCTGCAATTATTCGTTGGCTGGGAAGGCGTTGGCGTTGCCTCTTATTTGCTAATCGGTTTTTGGTTTAAAAAACAATCAGCCAATGCCGCAGCAATGAAGGCATTTATCGCCAATCGAGTTGGTGATTTTGGTCTTTTAATTGCCATCGCTCTTATTTATTTTACTTTTGGATCAATCGAATATTCCACTGTTTTTGCTAATGCTGCCTCAAAAATTGGCAATAAATTAATTATTTGTGGTCACGCTTTTTCATCAATTGATATAATTTGCGTCTTACTCTTTATTGGCGCCATGGGAAAATCAGCGCAAATTGGACTTCACGTTTGGCTTGCCGATGCAATGGAAGGCCCAACCCCAGTTTCTGCCCTAATTCACGCTGCAACCATGGTTACTGCTGGTGTATTTTTAGTTGCAAGATGCTCCCCTCTTTTTGAATTATCACCCAATGCGTTATTGATGGTAACTTTGGTTGGAGCCACAACAGCTCTATTTGCAGCAACCATCGCCCTCACCCAAAATGACATCAAAAAAATCATCGCTTACTCAACTTGTTCGCAGCTTGGCTATATGTTTTTTGCTTGCGGAGTTTCCGCTTATTCAGCAGCAATTTTCCATTTAGCAACTCACGCTTTTTTCAAAGCCTTGCTCTTTCTTGGCGCAGGCAGCGTAATTCACGCTATGCATCACCAGCAAGATATTCAAAAAATGGGCGGAATTTACAAAAAAATTCCAATCACTTACGCCATGATGTGGATTGGCTCACTAGCGCTAGCAGGCTTTCCACCATTTGCAGGATTTTACTCTAAAGATGTAATTTTAGAAGCCGCTTTTATGTCTCATAGCCACCTTGGAAAACTTGCTTACTACATGGGAATTACCGCAGCTTTTCTAACCGCATTTTATTCTTGGCGCTTATTATTTTTAACTTTCCACGGCAAATCTAGAGCAGATAAACACACCCTTGATCATGCTCACGAATCTCCCCTGACAATGCTAATTCCACTTTTTGTTTTAGCTGCCGGCTCAATATTGGCAGGGTTTTTTGGCGCTAAAATTTTTAACATGGTTTCTTTTGAAAATAACTTTTTTGAAAATGCAATTTTCGTTACCAAAGAAAATAACAAAATATTAGAAGAAATTCATCACGCTCCGTTCTTGGTAAAAATTTCACCATTAATTGTTGGCGTTATAGCAATTTTCTTGGCTTATATTTTCTATTTAAAAAATACCAATTTACCGTCAAAATTAGCCAAAATCTTCAAACCTTTTTACAAATTATCTTACAATAAATGGTATTTTGACGAAATTTATGAAGTTATCTTAATAAAACCAACCAAAAAAATAGGCGATGTTTTATGGCGCTTTTTCGATGTAAAAATCGTTGATGGAATGCCAAATTCTGCAGCAAATTTCTGCAGATTAGTTTCTCAAAAAGCCAGCAAATTACAAAGCGGATATCTTTATAACTACGCTCTATGGATGGCTCTAGGACTTATTGCAATTACCTTCTTTTTAATTTCTTCCTTAAAAGGTATTTTGGGAATTTAAATAATTAAATTGAATTTTTATTTTTTATATACATACTATTAGAGTCTGTCGTCAAAATCATTTAGACCCAGATTCTGTCATATTTTTAGCGCTTTTTTAATAAAATTTTGATAAATATCAGGATATATTTTAAAAAATTTTATTAAAAAATAAGCAAAAATAGGTTAGAATATGGGTCTAAATGATTTTGACGACAGACTCTAACCTTCCTTTTTTGGCGGAGTAGCTCAGTCGGTAGAGCAGCGGGATCATAATCCGCGTGTCGGGGGTTCGATTCCCTCCTCCGCTACCATTACTTAAAGAATCAAGCCTTGGCTTCATAATATAATTTTATGTCAAAAGATTTATCCAAAAACTCATCATTTTTCAGCGCTAACATTGTATTTATCAGCGAACTTTATCAAAAATTCTTACAAAATCCAAATTCCATTGATAATTCTTGGGCGGATTTTTTTAAAAATAATCAAGATGAAGTAAAGTCGGTATTGGCTGATTATCAAGGTCCATCTTGGGCAAAAAGAAATTTGAAAGTTGTTGGATCAGCTGATTTTGATATTTCTTCTAATGCTCCAAAAGAAGTAAAAAAAGATGTTAAAGCTGCCCCAGTAGCGCCTGGCAAAGATTTAGAAATTCGCGTAAATAACTTAATTGCAGCTTACGAAGAATATGCTCACCTAAGCGCAAACCTTGATCCACTTGACCTGATTGAGAAAAAATTTATTGTTGAATTAGATCTAAAAAATCACGATATTAACGATAGCGACCTTGAAAAAGAAGTTAATTTAAACGGAAAATTTGGACTTCAAAAAGCAAAAATTTCACAAGTAATTGAATATTTAAATTTCATTTACGCCAATAAAATCGGCACAGAGTTTGAATATATTTCAAATAATAAACAAAAAGAATGGCTAACCAGAGAGTTTGAAAACGTTGCTCTAACCGATCTTTCAAAAGAAGAAAAAATTAAAATTTTAAAAGAAATTATCAGAACTGAAAAATTCGAACAATTTTTGCATAAAAGATTCCCCGGAGCAAAAAGATTTTCAGTTGAAGGTGGCGATTCTGCAATAAATTCAATTGAAAAAATCATTGATGTTGCAGCAAAATCTGGCACTAAAAAAATTGTGATTGGCATGGCTCATCGTGGCCGCTTAAACACTCTAACCGGAGTAATGGGAAAGCCTTACCACCAGCTAATTGCTGAATTTAAAGGAACCCCAGGAATGCCTCAAGGCGTTACCAAATCTGGTGACGTTAAATATCACATGGGCTATGCTTCAAGCAGAAATATTGCTGGCAATAAAATTGATTTATCTCTTGCCTTCAATCCTTCGCATTTAGAGGCTGTTAATCCTGTGGTTGCAGGAAGAATTCGCGCTAAGCAAGATCTTTATAATGACAAAGACAAAACTCAAGCAATCGCACTTTTAATTCATGGCGACGCCGCTTTTGCTGGGCAAGGAATTGTTGCTGAAACATTAATCATGAATGGTCTTAAAGGCTATAATACTGGCGGCGTAATGCATTTAATTATCAATAATCAAATTGGTTTTACTGCAAATCCATCAGATTCTAGAAGCACTTCTTATGCCTCTGATCTTGCTAAATCAATAGAAGCGCCTATTTTTCACGTAAATGGTGATGACGCAGAAAGTGTGGTAAAAGTTTCTGATATTGCAACTCGATTCCGCCAAACTTTCAAAAAAGATGTGGTAATTGATTTAATTTGCTACCGCAGATACGGCCATAATGAAGGCGATGAACCGCTTTACACTCAGCCCGTAATGTATGGCAAAATAAAAGAGCATCCAACTTTAGAAAAAATTTATTCTCAAAAATTAATTGCTGACGGCATAATTTCTGAAAATGAGCATCAAAAAATGGTTGGTGAATTTGAAGAATTTTTATCAGCTGAATTTGAAAAATCAACTACTTACACGCCGCTAGAAGCTGACTGGCTAAAGGGCGATTGGAGCAATATAAAAAATGGCGATAATTCTATAGTCCAAACAAAAGTTGCAGGCAAAAAATTGCAAGAATTAATTAGCAAAACCCTTGAAATTCCAGCTAATTTTAATGCTAATCCAAAAATTGTAAAAACTCTTGAAGCCAGAAAACACGCGGTTGAATCTGGTAAAGACATAGACTGGGGAACTGGGGAAGCCTTAGCTTTTGCATCTTTACTAGATGAGGGTTTTGGCGTTAGAATCACCGGACAAGACTCAGGGCGCGGCACCTTCTCTCATCGCCACTCAGTTTTACACGATTCAAATAATGGCAATCGTCACTCGATTTTCTCTAATTTTAAGGCCAAATATGAAGTATATGACTCCGTGCTTTCAGAATATTCTGTACTTGGTTTTGAATATGGTTATTCGCTTTCCACACCAAATGGTTTAACCATTTGGGAAGCACAATTTGGCGACTTTTCTAACGGCGCCCAAATTATGTTTGATCAATTTATAGCTTCAAGTGAAGTTAAGTGGCTAAGAAAATCAAACCTAGTAATGCTTCTTCCTCATGGCTATGAAGGTCAAGGTCCAGAGCATTCTTCTGCCAGATTAGAGCGCTATTTGCAAGCTTGCGCCGATGATAATTTGCGCGTTTGCAACATAACAAGTCCGGCAAATTTTTTCCATGCGCTGCGCCGCCAATTACATTCAAAAGATCGCAAACCATTGGTGATAATGTCGCCAAAATCGCTGCTTCGTCATAAATTAGCAACTTCAACAATTGCGGAATTTTCTGATTTAACTTTTAGACCAATTATTGCTGAAAGCTCTGAAATTACAGCTGAAGCTAAAGTTCGTAAAGTTGTAATTTGCTCAGGCAAAGTTTATTACGATTTATTAGAAGCTCGCACAGCCTTGAAAATCAACGATGTAGCTCTAATTCGCTTAGAACAATTCTATCCTTTTCCAAAAGAAGAATTGCAAAATGAATTAAAAAAATACAAAAATGCCGAAGTAATTTGGTGTCAAGAAGAGCCTAAAAACATGGGCGCATGGAAATTTGTTGATGATTTAATTGAAGAAAGTTTAATCGAAGTTAAACACAAAAATTCTCGCGCAAAATATGTTGGCAGAATTGCCTGCGCCTCTCCTGCAACAGGATATGGCTCATATCACGCAAAAGAGCAAAAAAATCTTATTGACGAGGCGTTAAAGTAATTGTAAATTTCTAAACACCACTAGATTAAACACCAAAATCATTTCACCAAAATGAAAACCAAAGACCGAGTAAAAGAAGAGATTGGATTATATAAATTATTTATGACCGTGGCATTAGCGGTATTCATCTCATTGATTGATTGGGTATGGCACAATTCCAGCTCTTCAACTTTTTGGTCAAATTTAGTTGTGTTTTTAGCCGTCACAATATTGTTAGTAATAATTTTTATTTTATTTTTAACAATAGATTTAAAAATAAAAAAACTTGATTTTTATGACCACCAACCCAGATAACATATTATTCCTTGTAACCGTTGCAATGGGAACTCTAGTTTTCGCAGCAGGAGTACTTGGCACCATATACAGCCTTGAAAAAGATAACAAAAAACACAAAAAATCTCATAACCCAAAACTTAAAAAAGCTTAAAATATGACTATCGAAATTAAAGTTCCAGCCCTTGGAGAATCAGTATCAGAAGCAGCAATTGCAAAACTTCACAAAAAAGTTGGCGACGCTGTAAAAGCCGACGAATTAATTGTTGAGCTTGAAACCGACAAAGTAACTTTAGAAGTAAATGCCCCATCAAATGGCGTAATTTTTGATTTGAAAGTTAAAGAAGGTGATAATGTTAAAGTTGGTGATTTAATTGCCTTAATGCAAGAAGGAGCCGCCTCAGTTAAAGCTGCTCCAGCAGCGCCGAGCAATTCTCAGGCACCTATTCAAGCCACGCCAACATCATCAAACACTTCATTTCCTCTTTCTCCTGCGCCAAAAAAATTAGCAGCAGAAAATAATATTGATGCTTCAAATATCGCAGGAAGTGGCAAAGATGGCCGCGTTACAAAAGGCGATGTTTTAGATGCAATTTCTTCTGGTGGCAATTTAGCCAGCACCCAAGCTCCAAAAGCAGGTGAAAAGCCAGTTGAAAGAGTTAGAATGTCAAAACTTCGTCAAAAAATTGCTGAAAGATTAAAAGAATCTCAAAATACTGCCGCAATTCTTACAACTTTCAATGAAGTTGATATGACTGCAGTTATGGCGCTTAGAAATGAATATAAAGACGCTTTTGAGAAAAAACACGGCGTTAAACTAGGATTCATGTCATTCTTTGTTAAAGCTTGCATAACCGCTTTAAAAGAGATTCCAGCAGTAAATGCTGAAATTGACGGAACTGACATTATTTACAAAAATTTCTATGATATCGGAGTTGCAGTTGGCTCTCCTCAAGGTCTTGTGGTTCCAGTTCTTCGTGATGCTGATAAATTAAATTTAGCTGGCGTAGAAAAAGGAATTTCTGAATTAGGCTCAAAAGCAAGAGATGGAAAATTAACTCTTCCAGATTTAGCTGGAGCAACTTTCACCATTTCAAATGGTGGAGTTTACGGCTCTTTAATGTCAACTCCAATCATAAATCCTCCACAATCAGGAATTCTTGGAATGCACAAAATTCAAGAGCGTCCAATGGTTATTGGCGGCGAAATCAAAATTCGTCCAATGATGTATTTAGCGCTTTCTTATGATCACAGAATTATTGATGGCAAAGAAGCGGTTACTTTTTTAGTTAGAGTAAAAGAGCTTTTGGAAGATCCAAGAAGATTGGTTTTAGATTTATAATTAATTGTGACCCTCCTTATCACTTAAGAGACTGGATTCATCTAGTTCTCTTAAGTGATCACAAAATACCGCAAAAAATCAAAAATCATTCAAGTGGTAAATTTACAAAAAATAAAATATTTTATTAATAAAAATTTAACACTTTCCAAAACGAGTGCGGCGCTACTCATAACAGGACTAATCTTTCTATTATACAATTCACCTTTAATCATAAATTTATTTACAACTTCTCTTTCTAATGATTTTTCCATAAATAATCTAGCCAAATTATTTATGGAATTATCCTTACATTTTTTTCTGGTTTTTCTTTTTTTCTTTTGCTGTAGTTTCAACAATTTTATCTTCAAATCTGCCACATTTATAACATTCCTTTTTTTAACAATATTTATTTTTGTCTATAATAAACTTGGCATAATAATCGACCAAACAATTATTGATAACGCTCTTGAAAATTTTTCTGATGCAAGCAGCGCCTTAGACTTATCAAGCATTGTTCTTTATTTAATTATATTTTTAATAATCCCTTTTTCTGTAGTTTATAAAATTAAAATTACCAAGGAAGGCGGCAAAAAAACCCTTATTATCGCAGCAATAATCATTCTATTATTTTCTATAATTTTATCTAATTTCAACTATCAAATAAGAAAAGGGATGATGGTTGCCTATCCACCAATTAGCTTGATTGATTCAGCAACTGAATATTTTAAAAACATCTCTCCTTCACTTAAAAATAACAGAAATCTAACGCCGATTACTAGCATAATTCCTGATGCAAAATTCGCTCCAGAAAAAATAAAAAACTTGAAAATTGTTCTTATAATTGGCGAATCGGCGCGATCAAAAAATTTCTCCATCAATGGATATAATAGAAAAACCTCGCCACTTTTAGAAAAAGAAAATAATCTGCTAAGCTTTAAAGATGTCGAGCCTTGCAAGAACCTAACTAGCTATTCAGTTTCTTGCATGCTTTCACATAAAACATCAAAAAATTTTGCCTTTAAAAAAAATAGGGAAGAGTCGGTTATAAAATTATTTAACAATCTAGGCTTTACAACTGCTTGGTTTTCAACTCAAAAAGCTTTTGGCGACGATAACTCTCTTTTGCTGCTAGCTTTGCAAGCGCAAAAATATTTTTTTAGTAATACGGTTTCAAAAAAAATAGGCGCAAATCAGCTATATGATGGCTATTTGCTAGATTTCTTAAAAAAAGAAGTTGATAACCCAAAAGATAATTTTGTAATTTTACACACCCAAGGAAGTCATTTTTTATTCGATGATCGCTATCCTGATGATTTTAAAAAATTCACCCCAACCTGTCGAAAATCAAGCCCAAAAGACTGTAAAAAAGAAGATTTGATCAACTCTTACGATAATTCAATTTTATATAGCGACTATTTTATTTCAAAAGTAATAGATTCTCTAAAAGATAAAAATGCAATTTTATTTTACATCTCTGATCACGGTCAATTTTTGGGAGAAAATAATAAATATTATCATGGAAATTCTGATGATTTTACTCAAGCGGAGCACCGCGTGCCAATGTTTTTATGGATGTCAGATGGTGTCTTAAAAAATAAATTTTACAAAAATAAATTTAAAAATGCCAACCTAAAAATTAACACCAAATTATCTCACGATAACCTTTTCGATTCTTTACTGGATTGTAGTGGAGTTAAAGCTAGAATCTTAGATAGAAATTTAAGCATTTGCTTAAAATACTAATAAATTGGTAGAAAATATGAATCAAAATGAAGTTGTAAAAACATTGGAAGAGGTTTTATCAACTAGCTATGCGTTAGTAGTTAAAACTCAAAATTATCACTGGAATGTTTCTGGCACTAATTTTAAACCATTGCATGAATTATTTGGAATTCAATATGAAGAATTATTTACCGCTTTAGATGATTTTGCAGAAAGAATTAGAGCGCTTGGAGTTAAGGTGGAAGCCAATTTTGAGCATTTTACAAAATTAAATAAAGCAAAAAAAGGCAATGAAAATTTATCAGCAAATGAAATGTTGCAAGATTTAGCTTTAGATCATCAGGCCTTGATTAAAATGCTAAAAGAAGGAATTGTAATATCTCAAAAAAATGGCGACGAAGCAACTGCCGACATGTTTATTGGCAGAATACAAATTCACGAAAAAGCTTTGTGGATGATTGAATCTAGTAAATAAAATTTATTAAATGAGATTCCTGCTCAAATTAATAACATTAACAACATTATTAATTACTAACTGCTGCGCCTATCGCCCCATTTTAAATCCTGATCAAAAATATCAAGAAATGGGGCAAGAGGCTGCTAATCAAGATGTTGAGCAATGCCTGGAAGAGTCGGAAGAATATTTAAAGCAATATAAAGCTGAAAAAATTAGAAAAGCAGCGGCTCGCGAAGCCTTAGCTGGCGCAGTTATTGGAGCTGCAACAGGAGCAATTTTTGGTCAAAATTTAAAATCCGCTGGAGTTGGAACTCTAATCGGACTTGGCGCCGGAGCGATTCTCGGCGGAGCATCATCAGCAGCAGAAGGAAAAATTAAACCAGATCACATCAAGCAAAATTATGTTAATCAATGCCTTGGCAACAAAGGATATTCCGTGCTCGGTTGGCAATAATTATCAAGTTAAAAGGGCATTAAAACCTAAAACAAACTCCGGTCTATCAGTTTTTATCTCCAATTTTTTCCCAAAATAATCCGCGATCTCTATTTTATAAGCGTGCAAACATAATCTTTTACACAAATCTTTACGCAAAACAACGCCTCCCCCATATTTCACATCATTAATAATTGCATGACCAATTTCCTTCAAATGAACCCTTAACTGATGGGTTCTGCCCGTGATTGGATTTAATTTAAGTAAAGCATAATTTGAAAAATTTTTTAACAACTCATAGTGAGTAATCGCCTCTTTTCCCTCAACGAAATCGGGATATACTTTTTCATTTTTTTGCACAAATTTCTTTTTTAAAGGAATATTTATTGTGCCAGAATCTTTTTTTAAAGTGCCAGAAACCAGCGCCAGATAAGTCTTTTGAATGGTTTTGCTGCGAAATTGCTCGGTTAAAAAATCTGCTGTTTTTTGATTTTTTGCAATCAATAAAATTCCGCTAGTATCTTTATCTAAGCGATGAACTAACTGCCATTTTTTCTTAGAAATAAAATCATCAACCGAAATTTCAATGCCACTTCCCCCTTGAACTGCAAGACCAGATGGCTTATTGATAGCAACTAAATTTTCATCTTCAAAAATTATATTTTTTAAAAAATCTTCTAATTTTTTATCCGAAATTTGCGGCTTTACTTTTTGTAAAATAATACGATTTTTTAAATCAGTAAAAATTTCAATTCGATCAGATGCCTTGATTTTATAAGCCGCATCAACCTTTTTTGAATTAACTTTTACTTTTTTTTCACGAATTATTTTCTGCGATAAACCAAAAGAAATATCAAATTTTTGACATAAAAATTTATCCAAACGAATATCGACCAAATCTTTCTCAACAATAATTACAGACATAACTTCATCAAATAAAATCCAAAAAATATCGCCAATATCGCCAAAATCACCGAAGTTAGAACATATAATAAAGCGAGCTGAATTTGACCCGCTTCAAAAAGACGAAAAAAATCTAAAGAAAAAGCAGAAAATGTGGTATATCCACCTAAAAATCCAGTCAATAATAAACTTTTTAACCTCGGGTCAAAATCATTAAAGTTTTTTATCATAAAATAATAAAAAACTCCCGCCAAAAAAGAGCCTAAAACATTGACAAGCAAGGTTGAATAAGGAAAAATCTGCCCACGAATAAAAGCTAAATTACCAATCATCAAAAAAGAAAAATGCCTTAAAACCGCACCAAATGCACCGCCGCCAGCAATAAGAAATATATTTATCATTTTTGAATTTTACAAAAAAACCACTTTAAACACAGGCAATTATGTATCTTGGGCCCAATTTTTGCAACCATCAAAATTATGATTATGTCATTCTTGCAAGGAAACTAAATAAACCCTTGCAAAATAACTAGAATAAAGATAAAATGCATCCCTTCCTCCTTGCTCTAGCCGTCATAACTTTAGGGCATTTTGATAAATCTATAATTTATAAAACATGTTAAAAATTCGTCTTTCTCGAGCTGGGCGCAAGCATCTTCCATTCTATCGTATAGTTCTTACTGAGCATACAAAAGCTGCAAAGCACGGATACAATGAAGTACTCGGATTTTACAATCCTATTTCTAAGGGGTTTTCTCTTGATGCAGAAAAAGCAAAGAAATATATTAGTAATGGTGCTCAGTATTCTGACACAGTTGCTAAACTCGTTGCAAAATTTGCTGCATAGTCTATGGATCTCCCTTCGTTGGAGGAGTATATGGGTTCTCTCATAGCTCCTCTTTTGCGTTCTTGAGTTACTCATGATATTGTGCGAACACAAGATTCTCTAGGTATTCTCCTTGTGATTCATGTAGATAAAGCTGACTTAGCCTATCTTATCGGATCACAGGGAAAGACTATTGCAGCACTGCGCGTACTCGCTCGGGCCTATGGTTCGCGAAATCGTCTACCAGTAAGCTTGAAAATTTTGGAAAAGCGTGTATAAATCTTGAAAATCTTTTTATGTTTGAAATATTCACACTTCTTATCGCATCTCCTGCATTCCTGCTCGCAACATCTCAAAATAGTGTGCTCGCAGCAAATACTGTCTATGGACTCCCGGAGATTATTCGAGTTGGAGTTTCATTAGTAGTACTTGTGGCTTGATTTCTTGCTGCAGCATTTATTGTATGGGGTGCGGTACTCATGATACTCTCAGGTGGAAAAGAGGATAAAATGAAGAGTGCTGTGAATATGATTCGATATGCGGTTATAGGACTCTTTCTCATCATTG
>CALBSF010000079.1 GCA_937927795.1 uncultured Rickettsiales bacterium | reverse complement strand
TAATTTCCGCAATCTCAAATCGAAGATATCTATTTTAATGATTCTGATATTAATAGCAATTTCTGAGAGGATAAATTATGTTAAAAAATGATAAATTTTGCCATTCAATGTGAAGATTTCATTACGGATTTAACCTTGAATCGTATTTTCAATCTATAAAAAAAATCGAAACCACCATTTTATTTACTCCTCTTTTTAAATTCAAAAAAATAAAAAAACATAGCAAAGAAAATGGCGCAAAAAAACCAAAATTTTTCTCAAAATTTTTAAATAAAAAAAGTTGTTTTATCATTGCGCTGCTTTTTGTAATTTATCATTAATGGCAACACCAATTCCTTGATTTGGAATTGGCATTACTGATATTCTTTCAACTTTTAAATCTTCTAATTTATGCAAAAAATCAAATAGATTTCTTGCCGCTTCTTCTAAATTTGCTGATGGACTTAAATTTAAAATATGTTTGTAACCACTTGGAATATTATCTAATCCAAATGCTAGCAAGCCTTCATTATAGGTAGGATTGTCAATATTTAGCCTTATTTTGCAAGTAGGTTTGTAATGAGGATATTTCATTCCAGGTGCTAAAGCTATATCAGATTTGCTTAAATTTATTTCTAAATTCAAGGCTTTAGAAATTTCATCAATAGTTATACTTCCAGCTCTAAGAAGAGTAGGGGAGTTGTTACTTAAATCTATAATTGTTGATTCTATTCCTTTTATTGACGAGCCACCATCTAAAATCCATTTAATTGAATTGCCAAGAGTTTTTGCAACATGGCTAGCGCTTACAGGACTAAGCTTTCCTGATATATTAGCGCTTGGTGCGACTACAGGAAAATTACAATAACTTAAAAATTCTTGAGCAATTTTATGAGCCGGAATTCTAACTGCAACTGTATCAAGACCAGCTAAAGCCTCATTAACTATACGACAATTTTTACTTTTCTTTAAAACTAAAGTTAAGGGGCCGCCCCAAAATTTTTTGGCTAAAATTATTGCCTTTTCATTTAAAATCACATCTTTTGCCAATTCATCAAGATCAGAATAATGCGCAATTAATGGATTTAAGTTTGGACGATTTTTTGTTTGATATATTTTTTTTACAGCTCTTACGTTTGTTGCATCGCAAGCAAGGCCATAAACAGTCTCAGTTGGCATCGCAACTAACTCGCCTTTTTTTAATTCGTTACTTAAAAAAATTATATTTTCTTTTGAGGCCTCAATAATTTTTGCCGTCATAATTTAAAAATTTTATCACAAAGTTGTTCCACCACTTCCATGTCGTGAGAAATCAAAATATAAGTAATGTCATTTTGATTTTGAACTTCATTTAACAGCTCTATTATCTGATTTTGACTAGAAATATCAAGGGCTGAAGTTGGTTCATCTAAGATTAGAATTTTTGGCTTTAAAATTAAAGCCCTTGCAATTGCAACTCTTTGTCTTTGTCCGCCAGATAATTCATGAGGATATCTATCCTTAATTGACAAGGGCAGAGCGAGTTTTTCTAAAATTTTATCAATGTCATTTTCTTGATATTTGATTTTATGAATAATTAATCCTTCAGCAATAATATCCTTAATTAACATTCTCGGGTTAAGGCTAGAAAAAGGATCTTGGAAAATTATTTGAATATTTTTGCGTAAAAATTTCTCATCTTTTTGCCAAGTTTTACTATCAAATAAAATTATTTCTCCATCAAATTTAATTAGGCCGCATAAGGCTAGAGCAAGGGTTGATTTTCCAGATCCACTCGCGCCAACAATTCCTAAATTTTCTGATTTTTTAATTTCTAAATTAATATTTTTAATTTTTAAAGCAGATAAATTATCTGTTTTGATAATGATTTGATCGTTTAATTTTG
>CALBSF010000078.1 GCA_937927795.1 uncultured Rickettsiales bacterium | reverse complement strand
CGAAGGATTTTTGAGGAAAAATTAGAACTTCTCAAAGCCTTTGTATTAAATATACTAAGGCTTTGAGAAGTTCTAATTTTTACCAAAAAGACAAAGTAAAAAAGTGTCAATAGATATTAGATTTGGTATACTCTACCGTCTTAAAAAAATGGATTGCCACGCTTTGCTCGCAATGACGAGTGTTTGCACGAAAATCTCGTCATTGCGAGCGAAGCGTGGCAATCCATTTTTTAAGGCAATCATTTTTTAGCCCATTCTATCAGTCATGTCAATAACTCGCATCAATTCTTTTAAATCAGTAATTCCCTGAACAACTTTTTGAATGCCATCGTCCACCATTGGCACAAAGCCATGTTTTGAAATATAAGAAAACATCTCTTTGCGACTTTTTCCATTAACCACCATATCATCCAACTCGCGATCAAAAGGCAACACTTCGCAAACCACAACCCGACCCTTATAACCACTGCCGCCACATTTTTCGCAGCCAGTAGCCTTATAAATTTTCTCAACATTAAAATATTCCGGTCCTAATAATTTTTTTTCAAATTCATCAAGTGGAGTTTCCTTTTTGCAATGAACACAAAGCTTTCTAGCTAATCTTTGTGCAACAACACAAATCAAAGAGCCAGACATTAAATAATTTGGAACCCCAATATTTAACAAGCGAGGAATAGCGCCAAGCGCGTCATTAGTGTGTAAGCTGGTATAAACTTGGTGACCGGTCATCGCCGCTTGAATCGCGGTAATCGCAGTTTCTTTATCGCGAATCTCACCAACCAAAATCACATCGGGATCTTGACGAAGTAAAGCCTTAATTCCTGATGCAAAATCATTGCCAGTTTCATGCTTAATATGAGTTTGGCGAATCAGAGGAATTCTATATTCCACTGGATCTTCCAAAGTCATGATATTTTTATCAATTGAGTTAATATAACTCAAAATTGTATAAAGCGTTGTAGTTTTACCAGAACCCGTAGGACCCGTCAAAATAATCACACCTTCTGGGCGTTTTACAACTTTTTTGATTAAGTTCATGCTATGTTCAGAAAAGCCTAAATTATCAAGAGAGATAATTGATTGCTTTTCATCCAAAATACGCATTACGATATTTTCGCCATTGATGGTTGGCTGCGTTGAAACACGAAAATCGATTTTTCTTCCTAAAATTTCTGAAGAGATATGACCATCTTGCGGCTTTCTACTTTCGGCAATGTTCATGCCTGACATGATCTTGATTCGAACCGCAATTGACGACCAATAATCTTTGTGAATACTTCTAATTTGCACCATTTTTCCATCAATTCTGTAACGAATTCTAAGGAAAAGATTTTCCGGCTCAAAGTGCAAATCAGAGGCGCCGCGGTGCACCGCATCGGTAAAAATCGCATCAACAAGACGAACCATCGGGCTTTTATAATCGCCTTTTAGCTGACTTTCGTCATTCATTTTTGCGCTATCAACGCTTTCAATTTCTTTTAAAATCCCTTCAATTGACATCTCATAACCATAATATTGGTCAATTGCTTGCAAGATATCAACTTCAGGAATGTAAACTGGACTAATATGAAAATTAGCAGGAAAATATCTTCTTAATTGGTCAATGGCAACAATGTCAAAAACGTCTGACATGCCCACAGTTATTGCATCTTTAGAAAATGAAAGTGGAATAACTTTATTGTGAATAGCAAATTCTTTTGGAACTTTTTTTACTAATTTTGCATCAATTAATGATGATTTTAAATCGATTTTTTTAGCACCAGTTGATTCGTTTAAAATCTCTCCCAGCGCACCTTCAGAGACAAATCCTAAATCAACTAAAATCGCACCAATAGTTTTTGCATTCTTAAGACGAACTTGCTCTCTTAAAGCAATTCCGAGTTGATCAGATCGGAAGAGCACA
>CALBSF010000077.1 GCA_937927795.1 uncultured Rickettsiales bacterium | reverse complement strand
ATTGGTCTTGGAATCGGCAGGGGTATTGATTTTAAAGATATAGAAGTGATTAATGATGATCTTGGTAAGCCAAAAATTAATATTTTGAACAACAAAGAAATTTTTTTAAAAAAACATTTTAATTGCGAAAATTTTAATATACATCTTTCAATCAGTGACGATAAAAACGCGGCAACTGCAATTGTTATAATTGATAAAATATCATGAAAAATATATTAGTAATCGGGGCTGGAGCCTGTGGAAGCGCACTTGCAAACCTTATTTGCAATAACTTACATAATGTTTTTTTATCAGCAAATAAAAAAGAAATTGTTGATGAAATTAATCAAAAAAATACCAATCAAAAATTTTTACCACAAGCTGTTTTAAGCTCTAATATCAAGGCAATTGAAGGATTTGAAAATAAAATTAAAGAATGTGATTTGGTTTTTATTGCCTGTCCTTCTAGCGCAGTTATTGAAGTTTTTAATCAAATTTCTTCGCTAAATATTAGCAATGAAATTGGCTTTGTGATCTGCTCTAAAGGCTTAGATTCAAACAGCTTGAGCTTTTTTAGTGAAGTTTTTGAAAATATTTTTCCATCAAATAATTTGGCAATTTTATAGGGTCCAAATTTTGCTATAGAAATTGCAAATAAAGCCCCAAGCATTACCACTATTGCCTCAACTAATTATGATTTTGCCAATGAAGTTATTGGGGTTTTAAATAATGATTTTTTCTCTGCCAAATATTCAAAAAGCCCTGTTTTTGCTGAAGTGTGCGGCGTTATCAAAAATATTATGGCAATAGGCTGCGGAATAATTGATGGCTTAAATTTAGGACAAAATACCAAAGCAGCCCTTGTAAATAAAGGAATTGAAGAGATTTTACTTTTATGTGAAGCCTTAAAAATTGAAACTGACCTAACTACTCCCGCTTGCTTTGGAGACATATTTCTAACCTGCGCCAGCTCTAAATCACGCAACAATGCCCTGGGCGCAATGCTTGCAAGTGGCAAAGGCTACGCAGAAATATCAAAAGAAAATCACAAAACCTTTGAAGGCGCAATTGCTGCAAAATCAATGGTCAATTTAGCAAAAAAACTAAAAATAGAATTGATTTTATCGCAAACAATTGCTCAAATACTA
Organism: uncultured Rickettsiales bacterium; assembly: GCA_937927795.1. Classification (GTDB taxonomy): domain Bacteria; phylum Pseudomonadota; class Alphaproteobacteria; order Rickettsiales; family UBA1997; genus UBA2645. The sequence goes on along the minus strand of CALBSF010000077.1, from coordinate 5,183 downwards.
GATTCAAGCTATAATACTGACAAAATTAAAAATTTAATAATTAAAGCAATTTTTTAAAATGACCGATAAAATTCTTATCATCGACTTTGGCAGCCAAGTAACTCAGCTTATCGCCCGCAGAATTCGTGAATTAAATGTTTACTCAGAAATCAAAAATCACGACATTAAATTTGAAGAAATTTTAGCAATAAATCCAAAAGCTATAATTCTATCTGGAGGCCCTTGCTCAGTATATGAAGAAGGCGCTCCAACAGTGGATAAAAAGATTTTTGATTTAGGACTACCGATTTTAGGAATTTGTTATGGACAGCAATTAATTTGTCATTTACTCGAAGGAAAGGTGGGAGAGGCTAAAGAAAGAGAATTTGGAAGAGCCGATATTGATATCATAAGCGACTCACCATTTGCAAAAGATCTTACCAAAAAAAATACCGTTTGGATGAGTCACGGCGATAAAGTAGAAAAAATTCCTAGCGGCTTTAAAACCATTGCTACTTCTGATAATTCGCAGTTTGCTGCCATTTCCAACGAAGATAAAAAAATATACGCAGTGCAATTCCATCCAGAAGTAGAACATACTAAGGAAGGAAAAACCATGATAAAAAACTTCGTCATGGATATTGCTGGGTGCCAGCCAAACTGGACAATGGGCGATTTTAAAAAAGAAGAAATTTTGGCAATCAAAAAATTGGTTGGTGAAAAACAAGTTATCTGCGGCCTTAGCGGCGGCGTTGATTCTTCAGTAGTTGCAGCTTTAATCAGCCAAGCAATTGGCAAACAATTAACCTGTATATTTGTTGATCACGGCCTACTTCGAAAAAATGAAGCTGAAGAAGTAAAAAAAGTTTTTTCTGAAAATTTTGATATTAATTTTATTTACTCAGATTCTAGAGAATTATTCTTATCAAAGCTTTCTGACGTAAGTGATCCAGAACAAAAACGCAAAATAATTGGCAAAACTTTTATTGAAGTTTTTGACGCAGAATCATCAAAAATAAAAGATGCTGAATTTTTAGCTCAAGGAACTCTTTATCCAGATGTCATTGAATCTTCCCATCCAAATAACGGGGTTAGCCAAACCATTAAATCACATCATAATGTTGGTGGATTGCCAAAAGATATGAAATTAAAACTGCTCGAGCCAGTTAGAATGCTATTTAAAGATGAGGTTAGAAAATTAGGAAAAGAACTTGGCCTGCCAGATTTCGTAGTAAACCGCCATCCATTTCCAGGCCCCGGCCTTGCAATTAGAATAATTGGCGACATCACCAAAGAAAAAATAAAAGTTCTGCAAGATGCTGACGCAATCTATATTGAAGAAATAAAAAAAGCTGGTCTTTACGATAAAATTTGGCAAGCATTTTCAGTGCTACTACCCGTAAAAACCGTAGGCGTAATGGGTGACGGCAGAACTTACGAAAATGTTTTAGCACTAAGAGCAGTAACATCAATTGACGGCATGACCGCAGATGTTTACCATTTTGAATCAGAATTCTTATGTAAAGTTACAAGTCGCATAATTAATGAAGTAAAAGGAATAAATCGCGTAGTCTATGACTACACTTCCAAACCACCAGGAACTATTGAGTGGGAGTAGTTAATTTGCGTTTCTCAACAAGTTTCGATAACAAAAATACTAAAAACATGCCAAAATTCAATTTACCATATAAAGAAAAAATTGCAGAAAATCAAAAAATTCTTTACACTAACGCCAGAATAATTGATCCCAAATCTGGATATGATGCAATTGGTGAATTATTAACAATTGGCAATAAAATTGCAGATTTTGGTCAAAAAATAGATGCACCAGATGCTCAAATCATTGATTGTAAGGGTCATGTTTTATCTCCAGGATTAATTGATATTCAAGTTCATTTTCGTGACCCCGGGCAAACTCACAAAGAAGATTTAAATAGCGGCTCAAAATCAGCGGTTGCAGGCGGAATTACTACAGTTGTTTGCCAGCCCAACACCTCACCTACCCTTGATTCAACTTTAACTTTCGACTATTTAAGATTAAAAGCTCAAGAAACCGCTTATTGCAATGTTCTAGCCTATGGTTGCATTACCAAAGGAATGAAAGGTGAAGAACTAGCCGACATGCACAGCCTTAGAGCAGCTGGCGCAGTTGGATTTACCGATGATGGTCTTCCTGTAATGAATGCTAATGTGATGCGTAGAGCATTCGAATATTCCAAAAATCTTAATGTAGTAATTGCTCAGCATGCCGAAGATTTAAACCTTACTAACAAAGGCTGCATCAATGAAGGAAGAGTTTCTTTAGAATTAAATGTTAGAGGAATTCCAAATATTTCTGAAAGCGTTATTGTAGAAAGAGATATTTCAATTCTTGAAAGCGTTGGTGGCCGCTATCACTTGCTTCATGTTTCCACAAAAGAAGCACTGGAAGCGGTAAAAAAAGCAAAAGAAAAAGGCTTAAATGTTACAGTTGAAGCCTGTCCACATCATTTTTTATTAACTGATGAAGAAGTTTTAAGATCAGGAACTAACGCTAAAATGAACCCGCCACTTCGTAGCCAATCTGACCGCTTAGCCATAATTGAAGGCCTAAAATCAGGAATAATTGATGCAATTTCAACCGACCACGCCCCTCACGACATCGCTTCAAAAGAAAAACCTCTTGAAGAAGCTTCATTTGGAATTGTTGGCGTTGAAACCATGCTAACTTTAAGTTTAAGCCTTTATCATGATAAAATTTTATCACTAAAAGATTTACTAGCTAAGATGACCTGCAATGCCGCAAAAATAATTAATTTTGATGGCGGAGAAATTAAAAAAGGAGCTAGAGCTGATCTAACCTTAATTGACCTAGATAAAGAATGGGAAATTAATCCACAAGATTTTTACAGCAAATCAAAAAATTCTCCTTTCAATGGATTTAAAGTAAAAGGAAAAGCAATTATGACAATAGTTGGCGGCAAAATAGTGTATGAATTGTAATCCAAAAATTCTTATTATTGCAGGCTCTGACCCCAGTGGTGGCGCGGGAATTCAAGCTGATATAAAAACCGCCAGCGCCCATAAAGTTTATGCATCAGCTGCAATAACCTGCCTTACCGCACAAAATACCCAAAGCGTTTGCGCTATTTTTAACCCACCAATTGAGTTTTTAAAAAAACAAATTGAAGCGGTTTTGGATGATATAAAATTTGATGCAATAAAAATTGGCATGCTCTCAAATGCTGATATTATTGAGTGCGTAGCTGATATATTAAAAAAGAAAGCCAAAAATATTCCCGTAATTCTTGATACTGTAATGGTTGCAACATCTGGTGATTTATTGCTAGAAGCAAATGCCATAGAGTCTTTAAAATCAAGGCTAATCAAAGGATCTTATCTTATAACTCCAAACATCGATGAAGCGGAAGTTTTGGCAAAAATGAAAATCAAAAACTTAGCTGACATGAAAAAAGCAGCCTTGATATTAAAGGATCTAGGAGCGAAAAATATTTTAATAAAAGGCGGACATTTAAATTTAAAAGATCAAAAAATTCACAATATTTTACTTGATGAAGAAAGTAATTTTCACATCATCAGTAATAATAAAATAAACAAAAAAAATTTCCACGGCACCGGCTGCACCCTATCTTGCGCAATTGCGTGTAATATCGCAAAAAAAATACCGCTAAAAAAAGCAGTTCAAAAAGCAAATCAATATGTTTATTTAGCAATTAAAAAACACTTAAAAATCGGCAAGGGAAGCCTCGTTTTGCAACATTTCTAAAGCAGCGGCAACAGATGAAAGCCTTATTTTATCTCTATTTCCAGAAAATTGAAACTTCTTACACGCGCAATTTTTACTTCCAATTGCAATAAAAACTAAACCAACTGGCTTTTCATTACTGCCACCATCTGGCCCAGCAATTCCAGTTATCGACACTGAAATTTTAGCTAAAGAATTATTAATCGCCCCTTGAGCCATTTGCAGCGCAACTTCACTACTTACCGCGCCAAAAGAATCTAAAGTCTCTTTTTTTACCCCAAGCAAATCAATTTTTGATTGATTTGAATAAGTTATAAATCCGCGATCAAAAACCTCTGAAGCGCCAGCAATTTCAGTAATTAAAGCAGATAGCAAGCCGCCACTGCAACTTTCAGCAACAGCAATTTTAATTTGCTTTTCTTTTAAAATTTCAATAATTTTAGCTGACCTTTTTTTTAATTCTAAATCAAACATAAGTGGTTTATCTCCCTCATTGGCCAATTCCCAGCACTTTAGGAAATCGTAAAATCGATTATGAAACTGTCTTTGAAAGAATGCAAGTTGTGCTTGAAAAATTAGGAAATATTCATCAAAAATTACCGCCAATAATTCATGTTACTGGCACTAATGGCAAGGGCTCAGCCGTTTCTTTAATTGCGAAAATTTTTTTATTAAACGGCTATAAAACCCACATTTACACCTCGCCCCATCTTCATCACTGCAATGAGAGAATAGTTTTAAATGGGGAAAAAATTTCTGATAATTTTCTATTTGAAGTAATGGAAGAAGTAAGAATCGCTGCAGATCAAACGCCATTAACTTTTATGGAAAGTTTTACAATTGGCGCATTTTTAGCATTTTTTAAAACCCCGGCGGATGTTATTATCGTTGAATGTGGAATGGGCGGAAGAATTGATGCCACCAATATAATTGAAAATAAATTAGCAACTTTAATCATGCCAATTTCATTTGATCACACCGAATATTTAGGAAATTCAATTGAAAGAATCGCCTTAGAAAAAGCAATGATCATGCGCAAAAACACGCCATTGATCGTTTCGCAGCAGATGGATAATGCTAAAAAAATTATTAAAATTTTAAGCGATGATCAAAAAATAAAAAGCTATTTTTATGATGAAGATTTTTCAATAAAAATTAATAAAGAAAGCGGTGAATTTGATTTAAAATTTGAAGATCAAATCATAAAAAACTTACCCAAACCAGCACTAATTGGAGATCATCAATATATTAATTTTGCTACTGCAATTGCCGCAATTTTGGCAATCCCTAATTCAAATTTTCAATTCAAAACTGAAAAAATTAAACAAGCCATAAAAGAAGTTTTTTGGCCAAGTAGATTAGAAGAAGTTAAAAATAATCTAAATAAAATCCTTAAAAATTCCAAAAGTAAAATCATAATCGATGGCGCTCACAATGAGGCGGGAGCTCAAGTTCTAAG